>NZ_JBNNGK010000002.1:163211-206946 GCF_050268245.1 Serratia sp. NPDC078593
CGACGGGCACTGATTACGTCAACATTGGCTGATGTCGTAGGGGTCAGGCATGCCTGATCTGCGGTTGATGATCACGCCGTCTTAGCGTTATACATTTAGCCTGCCCTTGCTCCAACCGTCAGTAGGAAACGACGGGCACTGATTACGTCAACATTTGCTGATGTCGTAGTGGTCAGGCATGCCTGACCTGAGGTTGATGATCACGCCGTCTGATGCCCTGAGAGTCGGCTTGACACACGGGGGGCGCTCCGTTGGCTAATACCACAACACTCCTATCGTCACGCCTTTCCAAATAACTGGTTTTATCAATATATTAAGGCGCTGTTGTTACAGCGATTTTTTATTCATGCGATTTAGATGTATCTAAATTAAGTTTTTTCTTGCTGATTTAGATATATCGATCTAAATTAGATATATCTAAAAATCAGTGAGAGGTTGATCTTATGTTTCATCGTTTTCGCTCCGAGCGTTGCCTGGCTCGACAAGAGGCTTTGGCTGAGGGGCACTGCCAACATCGCCGTCATCATCATCGTGCCGGGCGCCATCACAGCGGCGGTCGTGGGCGTGGCAGCAAGTTGCATCGTTTGTTTGAACATGGCGATTTGCGCATGGTGCTGTTGGCGTTGGTTGAACGCAAACCGAGCCACGGTTATGAGTTGATCAAAGCGATCGAAGAGGCGTCTTCCGGTCTATACGTGCCAAGCCCAGGGGTTATTTACCCGACCCTGACGCTGCTGGAAGAGCAGGATTTTCTCGTGGCTACCACTACGGGGAATGGGCGTAAAAGTTACCAAATTACCGAACTGGGTAAGGCAGAATTGGTGCAACATCAACCTGCCGTTGACGTGATTTTTGCCCGCTTGGCCGATGTTAGCCGCCGCCGTGAGGGTAATTTGGCCGAAGGCATTGCCGATACGATGCGCCGATTGAAATGTGTACTGCGCGGTAACATGATGCGCGCCGATCTGACGCAACAGCAAGTTGAGCGAATTAATCAGGCGTTACTGACCGCCGTGGAAAGCATTGAGACCGAAGTGGCGCAGGCTGAACAATCTGAGGAGCTGAATTGATGCTAGGACATCGTTTTCGCATAACCGTGGAAGCCCTGAGCGACCGTCAAGGTGAGCCGGTAGAAAAAACGCCTTTGGTGTTTGAAGTTGAAAATCACGACGATATTCTTGCCATTGTTGAACGGATTCAGGGGCGTGAAGACTTGGCTTTCGGGGCAGAGAACAGCGCGGCGTTCGCCGTTGGCTTGAAGTTATTTTCTGAAGTGATGATTGAACATCGCAAACACCCGGTGTTTACGCCCCTGCGTGAAGCGTTTAAAGCGTTCATGGTCGGTTTGAAGAAAGGCCCGACAAACGCGTCGTGAGGGGCTGAGAGTGATAGCCGATACCGTTACGGCATAAAACGATAGCCGACACCGGTTTCGGTCAGTAAATGTTTTGGCCGTGCCGGATCGGCCTCCAGTTTCTGACGCAAATGCCCCATATAGATGCGCAGATAATGGTTGTGTTCGACGTAATTTGGCCCCCAGACGTGGCTCAGTAATTGACGTTGGGTTATCACCTTACCGGCATTGGCTAACAGCTCTGACAGCAAGCGAAATTCAATCGGCGTTAAGTGTACATCTTCGCCATTGCTTAGAACTCGTCGATTAATCAGGTCAACGGTAATGTGCGAGAAGCTCACTAACGGGCTTTCTTGTTGGTTGCTGGCATGCCGACGCAGCGCCACCCGCACACGCGCCAGCAGCTCACCGATACCAAAGGGTTTGCTGAGGTAGTCATCAGCACCGGCATCCAGTGCTGATACTTTATCTTCTTCGGCAATACGCGCCGACAATACGATGACCGGAATGGCGCTCCATTGGCGTAGATCGCGGATGAAACTTAACCCATTGCCATCCGGCAAGCCTAAATCGAGGATAATTAAATCCGGTTTACGGGTGCCGGCTTCGATCAGCCCACGTTGCAGCGTTTCGCTTTCAAAGACCCGTAACCCTTCGCTTTCCAGTGCGGTGCGCACAAAACGCCGGATTTCTTTTTCGTCTTCAACGATCAATATATTGATTGGCGTTATGGTCACGAGTCTCTTTGTCTCCGTTGGTTATCGCTAAATCAAAAGATTCGCTGTCTATTTCCGGCATTTTTTCCAGCGGAAGCAGGAAGTTAAAACTGGCGCCTCCGTGGGGGCGGTTTTCTACCCAAATTCGGCCGCCGTGAACTTCAATAATGGCACGGCAAATCGCTAAGCCTAAACCGACGCCGGGGATGGCAGACTCTTTATTTCCCCGGGCAAATTTATCAAAAATAAGCTGCTTTTGCGCCAAGGGAATACCGGGGCCGTTATCCCAGACCTCAACCTCTAACCAATCTGGCAAGGTACGGGCACGAATACCAATGATAGCATCGTGGCCGGCATATTTATTGGCATTTTCCAATAGGTTAGTGAATACGCGTTCGAGCAAACTCCCATCACAGTTGATCAAGACCATCTCATTGGGTAATTCAACCTTGATGTCATGTTGGCTGAGTAGGGGCTCCAGCATGTGCAGTGATGCACCGACAATCTCTTCCAATGATTGCCACTCTTTACGTAGGTTGAAACCGCCAGACTGAATACGCGCCATATCTAATAGATTGTTAACCAGACGCGTGGTACTCAGCACGTGTTGACGGATTTGACCGGCTTGATGAGCGTGTTTGGAACCTTCCGTCGCCAGATCAAGCGTGAGAATTTCAGCTTGACCAAACAGGACGGTGAGCGGCGTACGTAAGTCATGGGACAGTGCGGCTAACAGCGAATTGCGAAGCTGTTCTCGCTCGATGTCCAGTTTGGCTTCGGCTGCGCTACGCGCCAGTTGCAAACGCTCTAGCGCACTGGCGATCAGCACGGTAAATGTTTGTAGCAACCGTTGTTGCTCCGGCACCATCAACTGCCGCACGTTGTTCGGTTCGATGGCCAACAGGCCGTAGGTCTGTTGCGAGGTGGTCAGCGGCAGCAATTGATACGGCACGCCGGGCAGCGTATCGGTTCCGGCTCCTGCCGGAAGGCCTTTGTCATAACTCCAACGGGCGATGGCCTCATCCACTGACAACAGACCGCCATCTTCGCCAGCCATTTGTTGCAATTGACCGTCATCCTGCGGCAGCAACAGTACGGTTTTCGCCTGGAAACTACGGGAAAGGAAATGGCGGCTGGTTTTGGCAATATCCCCAATGGTCAGGGATTGGCTCAAACCGCGAGATATTTCATACAGGTGACGCGCTCGTTGTTCGCGATAACGCGCTACCCGCGCCTGATAGCGCACGCCGGCGGTTAAGTTACCGACGGTAATGCCGACGATCAGCATCACCGCAAACGTCAGCAAATATTGCACGTCGCTGACGGCGAAGGACCAATGCGGTTGGACAAAGAATAAATCGAAACTGGCGACGTTGATTACGGCGGCCAGAACCGACGGCCAACGGCCGAAGAAGAGGGCCACGATCACCACGCCAAGTAAATAGACCATCACCAGATTTGCCTGATCAAAACCGGGCAGTAACCATTGGGTCAATAATGTTATAAGTGCACATAATGCGAAGGCGACGGCACAACCTTGCAATTGAATTCGCCATTTTTCAGTGAAGTGACGGCTGTCCGTTTCTTTGGCCGGCAGTGGCGCGCTTTCCTCTTCCAGCGCCACGATCACCAGATCGAGATCCGGGCCCAAATGCCCAAGACGGTCGGCAAAGCTACGGCGGAATTTCCAACGTTGTTCACCCCGTCGGCCAATAATGATTTTGCCCAGATTATGCTCGCGGGCATAACGGAGAATTGCACGTTCTTCGCAAGGATCAGACAGTGTGGCGGTTTCCGCCCCCAATTCTTGCGCCAGCCGCAGCGCCCGCAAAATCGCCCGGCGCTGGTTTTCCGGTAGACGATGCAGTTTCGGCGTTTCGACATACACCGCGTGCCAGAGGCAGCCAAGACGTGCCGCTAGGCGGGCGGCAATGCGAACTAGCTTTTCGTTGCCATGGTTATGACCGACGCACAGTAAAATACTGTCGCGGGTGTGCCAGACTTTTTCACGCCCCTGCGTATCGCGAAAAGCACGCATTTGATCATCAACCCGATCGGCTGTGCGACGCAGCGCTAACTCACGCAATGCGATCAGATTCCCCTTGCGAAAGAAGTGTTCGATAGCGCGTTCGGCTTGGCCTGGAATGTAGACCTTCCCCTCGTTCAGCCGCTGACGCAGATCGTCTGGTGGCAGATCCACCAGTACCACTTCGCTCGCCTCGTCAAAGATGCGATCGGGTACGGTTTCGCGCACCCGAATGCCGGTGACGCTGCCGACCACATCGTTCAAACTTTCCAAGTGTTGTACGTTGACCGTGGTCAATACGTCGATACCGGCATCCAACAGCTCGGTGACGTCTTGCCAACGCTTGGGATGGCGTGAGCCGTGCGCATTGCTGTGCGCCAGTTCGTCCATCAGGATCAGGGCGGGGTGGCGTGCCAACGCGGCATCGAGATCGAATTCGTGCACCGTGCGGCCACGGTGTTGGATGCGCTTTTGCGGTAGCACGGCTAAATCGTTCAACAACGCTGCGGTTTCGCTACGGCCATGCGTTTCGACTACGCCAACCAGCACATCCAAGCCTTGTGCTCGCAGGCGTTGTGCCTCTTGCAGCATGGCGTAGGTTTTGCCCACCCCGGCACAGGCACCAAAAAACACTTTCAGTCGGCCGCGCGTCTTTTCATTGGCGACAGCCAGCAGGCTGTCTGGATCGGGGCGCTGTTGTTCATCAACCATTTTGGATCCTTGTCACTCAACGCAAAACGGGCCCGGCGCACCGAACCCTTGAAGCTATCGCTTAACCTGCTGTTACTTTAGCGCATCTAGCGCCATATTCAGCTTCAACACGTTGACGACTGATTCGCCCATAAAACTCGGCGTGGCGAGATCGATATTTTTATCGATCAATGCCGCCACCTGCGCGGATGATAAATGTCGCGCTGCGGCTACGCGAGCCAATTGATAGTGCGCCGCCGCAATGGAAATGTGCGGATCGAGCCCGCTGGCAGAGGCGGTGAGCAGATCGACCGGAATCGGCCCGTGCATGGCTGGGTTTGCCTGCCGTAATTGCGCGGCGCGTTCAGCAATGGTTTGGTTTAACGCCGGATTGGAGGTTGCCAGGTTGCTACCGCCAGAGGCAGCGGCATTATAAGCCGAGTCAGCAGTAGCAGAAGGGCGGCCCCAAAAATATTTAGGTTGAGTGAAGTTTTGGCCGATTAGCGCAGATCCAACGACGTTATTATCTTGATACATCAGTGAGCCATTGGCTTGTTTAGCAAACAACAACTGCGCCAGCCCAGTGGTCAACAACGGATAAGCCATACCGGTAATCAGTGACAGCAAAAGCAATATCACCAGCGAAGGACGTAAATAAGACATCAGCATTTCCTCTCAAATTTAACCGGCAATGTGCAATGCCATGAGCAGCAGATCAATCAGCTTGATACCGACAAAGGGCACTAACAGCCCGCCCATACCATATAACCAGAGATTACGGCGCAACAGTGCAGCGGCACTCAGCGCTTTATAACTGACACCTTTCAATGCCAATGGGATCAAAAAGACGATCGCCAGCGCGTTGAAAATAACCGCGGACATAATGGCCGAGGACGGGGAATGCAGATGCATGACGTTCAGCGCATTAAGCTGCGGGTAGGTGGCAGCAAATGCCGCGGGAATAATCGCGAAGTATTTCGCCACATCGTTGGCGATACTAAACGTGGTGAGTGAGCCGCGGGTCATCAGCATCTGTTTACCAATGTGCACCACTTCGATCAGCTTGGTTGGGTTGGAGTCTAAATCGACCATATTACCCGCTTCTTTGGCGGCTTGGGTGCCGGAGTTCATCGCCACCGCCACATCGGCCTGAGCCAGCGCGGGGGCATCATTGGTTCCGTCGCCCGTCATGGCCACCAGCCGGCCTTCAGCCTGATATTGGCGAATCAACGCCAGTTTGGCTTCCGGCGTTGCCTCTGCCAGAAAATCATCTACCCCGGCTTCGGCGGCGATGGCGGCGGCAGTCAGCCGATTGTCGCCGGTAATCATCACCGTTTTAATCCCCATTTTACGCAGTTCGGCGAAGCGCTCTTTGATACCCCCTTTGACGATATCTTTCAGCGCCACCACCCCCAGCACGCGCGGCCCTTCGGCGACGACCAGCGGTGTACCGCCGGTGCGCGCCACGCTTTCTACCAGCGCATCCACGGCGGTTGGAAAGTGGCCGTGATTCGATTCGACATGACGGCGGATGGCATCCACCGCACCTTTACGAATCATGCGGTCTTGAACATTGACGCCACTCATGCGGGTTTGAGCCGAAAATGGCACAAACGTTGCGTTTAAGGTCTGTAAATCACGCTCTCGCAGGTTAAAGCGTTGCTTTGCCAGTACCACAATGCTGCGGCCTTCCGGCGTTTCATCCGCCAGCGATGACAATTGTGCTGCGTCAGCTAATTCCTGTTCTTTTACCCCAGGCGCGGGCAAAAACTCCGATGCCTGACGATTACCGAGGGTAATCGTACCGGTTTTATCCAGTAACAAGACGTCGACGTCGCCAGCGGCCTCAACGGCGCGACCGCTGGTAGCAATGACATTGGCACCGAGCATACGGCTCATACCGGCCACGCCGATGGCGGAAAGCAGCCCGCCGATGGTGGTGGGGATCAGGCAGACCAACAGCGCGACCAGAACGGTAAGGGTGATGGCGCTACCGCTGCCCGCCGCGTCTACGCTGTACTGTGAAAAGGGCAGTAGGGTCGCGGTTGCCAGTACGAATACGATGGTCAGTGCCACCAGTAAAATGGTCAGTGCCACTTCGTTTGGGGTTTTACGACGTTTCGCGCCTTCCACCATCGCGATCATGCGATCCAAGAAGGTTTCTCCTGGATTGACGCTACACTGCACCACTAGCCAGTCGGACAGCACGCGGGTGCCCCCAGTGACGGAGGAAAAGTCGCCGCCGGACTCACGAATGACCGGCGCCGATTCGCCGGTAATGGCGCTTTCATCCACTGAGGCTCCGCCTTCCAGCACTTCGCCGTCGCAAGGGATGGTGTCGCCCGCTTCGACCAGCACGATATCGCCTTTGCGCAGGCTCTCTGCCGAGACTTTCTCGCTGGTGGCTTGGCGTTTCGCGGCGGTTAGTTTTTTCGCCCAGATGGTTTTCTTGGTTCCTTTCAGGCTTTCCGCCTGCGCTTTACTACGGCCTTCGGCTAACGCTTCGGCAACGTTAGCGAACAGGACGGTAAACCATAGCCACAGCGCGATACTGCCGGTAAAGGCGGTATCGCCGACGCTTTGTCCCGCCAGCATGCTCAGCCAGATAGCGGTGGTCAGGATGCTGCCGAGGTATACCACGAACATCACCGGGTTGCGCCATTGAACGCGCGGATCCAGTTTTTTCAACGCATCAAGCATTGCGGTACGCATCAGCGCGGGGTCAAACAGCGCACGTTGTTTGCGAGTCATCGTTTTCTTCTCTCTTTATGACGTCGGTTAGTTTGCCAACCAAAGTTGCAAATGTTCGGCCACTGGGCCTAGCGCCAACGCGGGAACGAAGGTCAACGCACCGATCAGCAATACAGTGCCAATTAATAGACCGATAAACAGTGGCCCGGTGGTTGGAAGCGTGCCATTACCTGCCGGCTGACGTTTCTTCGCGATCAGTGAGCCAGCAATTGCCAGCACCGGCAAAATGACGCCGAAACGACCAACAAACATCACGAATGCCAACAACAGGTTGTAGAACGGGGTATTGACACTGAGCCCACCGAAGGCGCTGCCATTGTTATTGGCCGCAGAGGAAAGGGCATACAGCACTTCACTGAAACCGTGAGCGCCCGGGTTGAGAATGCCCGCGCGACCGGCGTCGGTACCGATGGCCAGCGCGCTACCCAGCAATACCAGAGTGGGCGTGACCAAAATCGCCAGCGCAGTCATCTTCATGTCATACACGTCAATCTTCTTACCGAGATATTCCGGCGTACGTCCGATCATCAGCCCGGCGATAAATACCGTCAGCAATACGAATAACAACATGCCGTACAAGCCGGAGCCGACGCCGCCGAAGATCACTTCACCTATCTGCATGAGCCAAAGCGGTATCATGCCGCCTAGCGCGGTGAATGAGTCGTGCATGGCATTGACTGCGCCACACGAAGCCGCCGTGGTCACGACTGAAAACAGGCTACTGGCGAGAATACCGAAGCGCGATTCTTTACCTTCCATATTCATATCGCTGGCGCTGCCTAATGCGCTTAGGTTCGGGTTACCAGCCAGTTCAGCGTTCATCACCACCGCAACTGCGACGACGAAAATCAGCCCCATAGCCCAGATCAACGCATGGCCTTGACGGTTATCGCCAGCCACCTGCCCAAAGGCAAAGCACAAGGCGCATGGGATCAGAAAGATCGCCAGCATCTGCACAAAGTTACTCATCACCGTCGGGTTTTCGAAGGGGTGTGAGGAATTGGCACCAAAAAAGCCCCCACCATTGGTACCGAGCATTTTGATCGCTTCCTGTGAAGCGACTGGCCCCATCGGCAGCGTTTGTTGCGCACCTTCGAGCGTGCTTATGTGCAGATAAGGCGACAGATTTTGCAAAACCCCTTGGCTGACAAAAAATAGGGCAATAATCAATGAAATGGGCAACAGCACATACAGCGTGATGCGCAGAATATCCATCCAGGCATTGCCTATTGTGCTGCTCGAACGGCGTGTAAAGGCACGAATCAACGCAAATGCCACGGCAATACCGGTTGCAGCCGACAAGAAGTTTTGCACGGTTAACCCAGCCATTTGGCTGAGATAACTCAATGTGCTTTCACCGCTATAAGCCTGCCAATTGGTATTGGTCGCAAAGCTGACGGCAGTGTTCAGTGCCAAATGCCATGACAGCCCAGGCAAGCCTTGTGGGTTGAGCGGTAACGAGCCTTGCCCCATCAGCAATGCCAACAGCAGTGCGATCCCCAATAGGTTGAATACCACGATAGCTATTGCATAGTGCCACCCATTCATTTCTGCGCGATCAGCGCCAGCACAACGCCACACTCCGGCTTCAAATTGGCGCAATATTGGCATGGGCTCACCTTCAATCAGGCGTGCTAAAAATCCGCCTAACCCACGGGCGAGCACCAGTAATACCAGTAAGAAACTGGCAATTAATAATAAGGCCGAAGCAGCCATCAGAATTCCTCCGCGTTAAACAGGGCGTAAATCAGATAGCTCAACAGCAACAGGACTAACAGCGCACTTGCAATAACGCTGAGACTCACGGGACACCTCCACAGGTGTAAGTTTGTGTTAGCGGAAGTGTAAGGAGGGCAGTAGAAAGAAGATGATAAAAAGAGTCGGGTCGGTGTAAAAAAAAGATAAAAATAACGGGGTTAGCCCGCGGAAATATCGCACGGCATGGAATGCAGATAAAAACCACACAGTAACCCATGTTTAGTTAATAATTAACCATGCTGTAACAAAATTTCATTACAATAAAAAAATTAGCGATTTTTTGTGCAATTTAGTGGTCGGATGAGTGGTAAACTTTCAAACAATGCGCTAAAATTTTGCACAGTTTCCAAATCATCTTATTTTTTTTTGCGCTGCGCCGTTCCTGACGGTTGTATTCAATGGCCAGCGTTAGGCTTATCCAAAATAATTGCTATCGCTTCAAGGCGGTAAGCGTGTAAATCTTGGCGCTGGAACACGCAGTGACGGGATGGACAAGTGAGCCGAGGCGGCAGCAAATATGGAGGACATTTTAGGAGGTTCGCATGAACATGTACCACGCTTACCCATTACATCGGATTCTCCTGCGTCGTAGCGCAGTCATTGTTGCTGGTGTGCTGGCATTACCGGTGATGATCTTCCGATCCGATCGTGCACGTTTCTACAGCTATCTTCACCGGGTCTGGTCTAAAACCAGCGACAAGCCGGTGTGGCTGCAACAAGCTGAATTAGCGTCCTGCGATTTTTACTAAGCTACGCTGATTTCATCGGTTATTTTCGCGCTTTGCGCTTTGCGCTGTGCCGTTTCGATCACTTGCCAAACTCAGGCGGTGGGCTGCGCCAACGGCACGCATTCCTTGTTTGTGCATGACGCGATGAGTCTTTTTGTCTCGCCTAAAAGCGCCGATCATGGCGCTTTTTCCTTTGTTTCTGCCCCATTGCGTTGTTCGTCGCCTTTTATGGCGGTAACGCTGTGCGCACCTCGCTGATTGCTAATCCCACATCTACGGCGCTGATCATGGCTTAACGCCAAGGTAAAATAACGTTTGCGGCTTTGCGGGCAATCTACGGCCGTACCTCAAAAATAACGTTGTATGCCGCTCTGGCTTAACGGAGCAACATGACGCTTTTCGCCGCTTTCATTCGCCTGTTTTTTATGGCATTGATCGCTGACAGGTCGTATTAAGCCTCCAATTATTCTACACTTTTACTGTCAGCCATAAGATGGGGAGCGAATAATGAGTGATAAAATTCCGGTTGGGATCAGCGCTTGCCTGTTAGGGGGCGCGGTACGTTTTGATGGCGGGCATAAACGGTTGGCATTTGCCGTGGAACAATTAGCGCCGTTCGTTCAGTTTGAAGCGATTTGCCCTGAAATGGCGATCGGTTTACCCGCGCCGCGCCCGGCGCTTCGGTTGATAAAAAAGGATCAGCGCATTGCGTTATGCAACAGCAATGACAGTTCTGTGGATGTGACTGATAAAATGCAGCAATTTTCCGCCGAGCGTGTGGCCACGTTGCAGCATCTGTGCGGTTACATCGTGTGTTCGAAATCGCCTAGCTGCGGCATGGAGCGCGTCAGAGTGTACAGTGAGAACGGTGACGGCGCGCGCAAAAGTGGCGTTGGGCTGTTTACGGCGGAACTGATGCGCCAAATGCCGTGGTTGCCGGTAGAGGAAGATGGGCGCCTGAATGATGCGGAATTGCGAGAGAACTTTGTCGGACGTGTGTACACGCTTTATGAGCTCAATATGCTGTGGCGTAAAGGGTTGACGCGCGGCGGTCTGATTGCTTTCCATAGTCGTTATAAACTGTTGCTATTAGCGCATTCTCAGGCTGAATATCGTGAGCTGGGGCGCTTTGTGGCGGGTATCGACAAGTGGCAATCGTTAGAGGCTTTTGCTCAGGAATACCGTAACCGTTTGATGTCACTGTTGGCGCATAAAGCCACACGGCGTAACCACACTAACGTATTGATGCATGTACAAGGGTATTTTCGCCGACAGCTTAGCCCCGCGCAGCGGCAGGAACTGGCGCAGTTAATCGATCGCTATCGCCAAGGGGTGCAGCCGTTGCTGGCACCGATCACCCTGTTAAAACACTATATGGCAGAGTACCCCGATAGCTACCTGGCACAACAACGTTATTTTGAACCTTACCCGGAAGCGCTGCGACTGCGTTACGGCCACTGATCGCTGATTAAGCCATGATCGTGCTCATTGGCGTTGAGTGCGCCGACAACCCAGCGCGTAACAAGACGAACAACAACATCGCCTGCGGGGAATTAGCGTGATAACCGCCGCAGGTATTAGCGGGCTAAGCTCGAGTTGTCTACCGCGATAGGCGTGAATTAAGGAAAGAGTATGACCACTCATTTGGTCTGGTTGCGTAACGATCTACGTATCACCGATAACCAAGCGTTGCATGCCGCCTGCCGCGATCCGCAGGCCAAAGTGATGGCGGTGTTTATCGCCACGCCGCAGCAATGGCAGCAACATCACATGGCGCCGCGCCAGGCGGCGTTTATCCATGCCACATTATTGCCACTGCAACAGGCGCTGGCTGCGCGCGGGATCGCGCTGACGGTCCACCAATGTGCTGATTTTTCCGCGTCCGTTGATTGGTTAGCCGATTTTTGCCAGCGCGCGGGTGTCGATGCGCTGTTTTATAATCGCCAGTATGAGATAAATGAACAACAGCGCGATCGGCAACTGACGCAGCGTTTGTCAGCGTCAATCACCTGCCACGCGTTTGATGACAGCCTGTTACTGCCACCCGGTAGCGTACAAACCGGCAGTGGTGAAATGTACAAGGTCTATACACCGTTTCGTAAGGCGTTTATTCAACGTCTGACAGAAAGTGATATCCGGAGTCTGCCCGCCCCTGCCGTTCGTGAGCATGGTCCTGTGGAACTGACTGAATTGCCGACCCGATTTGATTACCCGGCGGCGGATATTGGTGATGCTTTCCCGGTCGGTGAAGAGGCTGCATTGCGCCGGTTACGCCATTTTTGCCGTGAGCAGGTACAGGATTATCATCAACAACGTGATTTCCCCGCGATTGATGGCACCAGTTGCCTGTCGCCGTATTTAGCGATTGGCGCGCTGTCACCGCGCCAATGTGTGAATCGTCTACGCGCAGAATGCCCTGATCTATTGGAAAACCCCGATGGTGGCGCATTTTGCTGGTTAAATGAACTGATTTGGCGCGAGTTTTATCGCCACTTGATGGTGGCCAATCCTGCATTGTGTCGGCACCGTCCGTTTATTGACTGGACGGATAAGGTAGCTTGGCGTACCGATAGCGAAGCGTTATTGGCCTGGCAACAAGGGCGAACCGGTTATCCGATTGTTGATGCCGCGATGCGGCAATTGAATCAAACCGGCTGGATGCATAACCGCTTGCGCATGATCAGTGCCAGTTTTTTGGTTAAGGATTTACTGATCGACTGGCGCGTGGGCGAGCAATATTTCATGTCGCAACTGTTGGACGGCGATCTGGCCGCTAACAACGGCGGCTGGCAGTGGGCGGCTTCTACCGGTACGGATGCAGCGCCGTATTTTCGTATCTTTAACCCAACGACCCAAAGCAAACGCTTTGATCCACAAGGCACATTTATCCGTAAGTGGTTACCCGAGTTGGCGGATGTACCGGACAATGAACTTCACCACCCCCACCGTTGGGCGGAAAAACAGCAACGCGTGATGGATTACCCCTTGCCGATTGTCGATCACCAGCAGGCTAGGCTTGCCACACTGGCAGCCTTCGAAGCGGCGAAACGCGGGGCGTGTTAACGCGACAGCAAGGAGCAAACTTATGTTGAAGAAGGTACTGGCTGTTTGCCTCAGCGGCTATTCAGCGTTGGCGCTGGCAGGGTTCGATGTGGTTGCGCTGGGGGTAGAGGGGGGCGTCAGTGATGGTAATATGACGTCATACCTGATCCGCGGTGACAATCAAACGCAGTATGTGGCGCTGGATGCTGGTTCACTGATGCCAGGCATCGCCAAGGGATTGGAAAAGGGCAGTTTTCCGCAGGTGACATCGGAACTCGCAGCACCCCTGACGCCGCAGGGATACATTTTTCGTCGCCTGATTGGCAGCTACTTTATTAGTCATGCTCATCTCGACCATGTGGCGGGGTTGATTATCGGCTCGCCTGAAGATGATAAAAAAACCATTTATACGGCCACTGACACCGTATTGACGTTGCGTAACCATTATTTTAACTGGCGAGCCTGGCCTAATTTCACCGATTCAGGCAATGGTACGCGTCTGGGAACCTATCGCTTACAGCCAGTACGTGAACAACAACGCTTCACCTTCGGTACCACCGGGTTAAGCGGCGTGTTGTTCCCGCTTAGCCATAATCGCTATCCCTCTTCGATGGTGCTGCTGTCTGACCGCCGGGGTTCTTTTGCCTATTTTGGCGATACCGGGCCGGATGCGGTTGAACAGTCGCGTCATTTGGACACCATTTGGCGCACATTAGGCCCGTTAATCGAGCAGAAAACATTAAAGGGAATGATTATCGAAACATCCTATCCGAATGGCGTAGCGGATAAAAAGTTACACGGCCATTTGACACCAGAATGGTTGTTAAAGGAGCTGAAAAACCTGCAAAAATACAGCGGTGGTGAAGGCTCGCTAAAAGACTTACCGGTGGTCATTAGCCATATTAAACCGAGCTTGAAGCAGGGCGAGCAGGTACGGACGATGATTAAACAACAGTTGGAACAGGGCAACGATCTTGGCGTTAAATTTATCCTGATGGAACAAGGCGATCGGCAACAGTTTTGAATTTCCCTGCGCTGGCGTGGCGAAAGATTGCAGGCAGGCAGAGAGTGCGTTGCTATGCCGAAAGCAAGCAGATAAATAACAATGAATACACTATGTTGAAAAGAGAAAGGTATGCGTAATTTTGAATTGGAAACCGTGATTAACAACGAGCTCAACTGTGCGGCATTTCAGGATTATGCGCCGAATGGTTTGCAGGTTGAAGGGCGGCAGGACGTGCAGCGTATTGTCACGGGCGTCACCGCGTGCCAGGCGTTACTGGATGCGGCTGTTGAACAACAGGCGGATGCCATCGTGGTGCATCACGGCTATTTTTGGAAAAACGAAGCGCCGGTGGTTCGTGGCATGAAGCGCAACCGTTTAAAAACGTTGCTGAGCCACGATATTAATCTGTATGGCTATCATCTGCCGCTGGATGCGCATCCGGTATTGGGCAATAACGCCCAACTCGCGCGCCTGTTGGATATTCGGGTTATGGGCGACGTCGAGCCGCTGGTGCCATTCGGCGAGTTTGAACAACCGCTAAGCGGTGAGCAGTTAACGCAGCGGATCGAAAAACAATTGGGGCGTGCGGTACTACATTGTGGTGATAATGCGCCTGCACAGATTCGCCGCATTGCTTGGTGTAGCGGTGGTGGTCAAGGTTTTATCGACAACGCGGCGCGCTTTGGTGTTGACGCCTTTATTAGCGGTGAGGTTTCGGAGCAAACCATCCACACGGCACGAGAAATGGGGGTACATTTCTTTGCTGCCGGCCACCACGCAACCGAACGCGGAGGGGTCAAAGCCCTGGGTGAATGGTTAGCACAACATCACGGTTTTGATGTGACCTTCATTGATATCCCTAATCCTGCCTGATTTCTACCTGATGGGTTCAGCGATCTGAACCCATTCATTCTCTGCTTTTCCTTATCATTTGCGCTGTTTTAATCGGGTAATCCCTTCTTTTATCGACGGTTGTGTTATTGACAGCTGGCGATTGCTCGCGCATAACTGATACGTTTTACAAATAATAATAAGGAGGTTAAGAGTGCAACGAGCACGTTATTACCTATTGGGTGAAAGAGCTGTGGTGCTTGAATTGACACCGCCAGTGACGCTGTTCAGCCAGCAGCGCATCTGGGCGCTGGCTGAAAAACTCAATCATCATCCACAGGTACAGGAAGTCGTGCCGGGTATGAATAACCTGACGTTATTGCTACATACGCCGCAGGCTGACAGCGAGTTGATGCTGGAACAACTGCAACAGGGGTGGGAAAGCAATGAAACGCGCATACCGGAATCACGCGCGGTCGCGATTCCAGTGATTTACGGCGGGGAGCAGGGGCCCGATCTGGCGGAAGTGGCCCGACATAGCGGAATGACGCCGCAGCAGGTGGTCGCGTGCCACGCTTCCGTCGATTACGTGGTGTATTTTCTCGGTTTCCAACCTGGCTTTTCTTATCTGGGCGGTATGCCGGAGGCGCTCACTATTCCACGCCGCGCTGAACCGCGATTGTCGGTGGCTGCCGGTACGGTAGGGATTGGGGGCAGCCAAACCGGCATTTATCCGCTGACTACGCCGGGCGGCTGGCAACTGATTGGCCGCACACCGTTGGCACTATTCAATCCGCAAGCCACGCCACCGACGACGTTGCGCCCCGGCGATAACGTTCGCTTTATTCCGCAGAAGGAGGGCGTATGTTGAATATTTTACGCGCTGGAATCTACACCACGGTACAGGATCTGGGCCGTAACGGTTTTCGTCAGTTAGGCGTCAGTCAGGGCGGCGCGTTGGACGTACCCGCGCTTAAGATTGCCAATCTGCTGGTAGGTAATACGCCAGAAGCCGCCGGGCTGGAAATTACCCTCGGTCAGTTCAGTGCCGAATTCACTCAGGCAGGATGGATAGCGCTGACCGGTGCCGGTTGTGATGCACAGCTCGATGGTAAACCGCTGTGGACCGGCTGGCGTTATCCGGTGAAATCAGGGCAACAGTTGGTGTTGAATCTGCCGAAACACGGTATGCGCAGTTATCTGGCGATTGCTGGTGGTATTGCCGTTCCCGAGATCCTCCACTCGCGTAGCACCGATCTGAAAGCGGGTTTTGGTGGTTTGCAAGGGCGTCAGATTAAGGATGGCGATAGCCTGCCGCTGGGTAGGAATGCCACCTCCCCGACGCAAATTGCTGGGGTAAAACAGTTGCTGTTTAACAATCGCATTCGGGCATTACCGGGGCCAGAATACGATGAGTTTTCACCGGAATCACAGGATAATTTTTGGCGTAGTGCGTGGCAACTCAGCCCGCAAAGTAATCGTATGGGCTATCGCCTGCAGGGTAATCTGCCGCTGGTGCGTACCACTGACCGCGAAATGTTGTCACACGGTCTATTGCCTGGCGTCGTACAAGTACCGCCGAACGGGCAGCCGATAGTGCTCATGGCGGACGCACAGACCACCGGCGGTTATCCGCGCATCGCCTGCGTGATCGAAGCCGATCTCTATCATTTGGCGCAGATCCGCTTGGGCGAACCGATTCATTTCGTGGCGTGTACCGTGGCGCAGGCACAACGTGCTAAGGCCGAACAGGATCGCTTTATCCAACAAATTGACTGGGGGTTAAATGATCGTTGATCTCAATGCCGATCTGGGCGAGGGCGGCATGAACGATCGGGCGCTGCTTAAACTGGTCAGCTCTGCGAACATCGCCTGCGGATTTCATGCCGGGGATGCGCAAACCATGCGCCAGTCAGTGCGCTGGGCTTTGCAATACGGTGTTGCGATTGGTGCTCATCCCAGTTTTCCCGATCGGCAAAACTTTGGTCGCACGCGGATGCAGTTACCGCCGGAAACGGTGTATGCACAAGTGGTATATCAACTTGGTGCGCTGGC
Source organism: Serratia sp. NPDC078593 (assembly GCF_050268245.1). Lineage (NCBI taxonomy): Bacteria > Pseudomonadati > Pseudomonadota > Gammaproteobacteria > Enterobacterales > Yersiniaceae > Serratia > Serratia sp. NPDC078593. The sequence continues at coordinate 180,169 of NZ_JBNNGK010000002.1, forward strand.
AGCTATCGCCCGTGCTGAGGGGGGCGTGATGGTACACGTCAAACCGCATGGCATGTTGTATAACCAGGCGGCACAAGAGCCCGCATTGGCGGAAGCGATTGCTCAGGCGGTATGGGCCGTGGATCCGGCATTGCGATTGGTCGGCTTGGCAGGCAGTGAACTGATTCGCGCGGGAGAAAAGCGCGGGTTGGCGACACGCCAGGAAGTCTTCGCCGATCGCGGTTACCAGGCTGATGGCAGCTTAGTGCCGCGGGGAATGCCCGGTGCGCTGATCGAAGACGATGAGCAAGCGTTGCAACAAACGCTGGACATGGTGCGCCATCATCGGGTGCGCAGCGTGGAAGGCAACTGGGCCGCCGTTCAGGCCGAAACCGTCTGCTTACACGGCGATGGTGAACACGCGCTGGACTATGCGCAAAAACTGCGTGACAGCTTTAAAAAATACAATATTAGCGTCAGCGCAGAATAAAACATCAAACACAACATCACTGATAACGACAAAATGGGAAAACACTATGGATCAGGCTGTGAATCTTTGGCCACTGATGGGGATTGCTGCCATCGTGGTTGGCTTTATTTTACGTTTTAACCCCGTGCTGGTGGTCATTGTCGCGGGTATTATCACTGGGGTGGCGGCCTTAATGCCATTGGCGCAGATTCTGGAAAAGTTGGGTGAAGGTTTTCTGAATACGCGTAATCTGCCGTTGATTTTGTTGTTGCCACTGGCGGTCATCGGCCTGCTTGAGCGTCATGGGCTGAAAGAACGTGCGCAAGCGTGGATTGCGAAAATTAAAAGTGCCACCGCCGGGCGGTTATTGATTGTTTATTTATTCGTGCGTGAAATCACGGCGGCAATGGGGCTAACCAGCTTGGGTGGACACCCTCAAATGGTTCGGCCATTGCTGGCGCCGATGGCTGAGGGCGCGACGGAAAGCCGTTATGGCGAACTCCCCGAACGGGTGCGCTACCGGCTGCGAGCCATGTCGGCGGCGACCGATAACGTTGGGTTGTTCTTCGGCGAGGATATTTTCGTGGCGTTTGGTGCCATTATCTTTATGCATAACTTTATGCTGGAGTCGGGAGGTATTCAGACCGAACCGTTACACATTGCGCTGTGGGGCATTCCAACGGCGATTTTCGCTTTCCTGATCCATGCATTCCGTCTTTATCGGATGGATAAACAACTGAGCGCTGAACTGGCACAGCTTAATCAAGCGGCGTTGGTAGCCAAAGGGGAGGCATCATGAACTTCCAACAGCAATATCTGTATTGGCTGGCCGGCGGGGTACTGCTGATTGTGGCGATGATGTCACTGCGCGATCGTAGTAACCCACGGCGTTTTACCACGGGATTATTCTGGGGATTGTACGGGCTGGTGTTTCTGGTGGGGGAGTGGACTTACCGCCTGTTCGGGAGTGGGCCTGAAGCCGCGCAGAAATTACACATCACCATTGGTGGCTTAGTGGTAGTGATGGCGTTGATCGCCGGTTTTGGCGGCGTAAGGCTCGGTAGTTATCACCAGCGTTCACCGCAAGAGCGAGAAGCCAGCGCTAAGCGGTTGGGTAATCGGCTGTTTATTCCTGCTCTGCTGATTCCATTGGTGACGGTCGTTGGTGTATTGCTATTTAACAATATTCCGGCGTTGCAACACGCGGTGTTTGGCCCGGGGAATCATGCCACGCTGATCACGTTATTCTCCATGGCGTTGGGAGTCGTACTTGGCGGTATTGTCGCGGTGAAAATGACCGGTGAGACCGTCGCGCAGCCGCTACAAGAAGCGCGCCGCCTGCTGGATTCGATCGGATGGGCGTTTATTCTGCCGCAGATTCTGGCCACATTAGGCCTCTTGTTTACCGTGGCCGGCGTCGGCACGGCGATTTCCCATCTGACACAGGAATATCTGGCGGTCGATAATCGTTTTATTGCGGTAGCGGTCTATGCGGTGGGGATGGCGGTGTTAACGATGATAATGGGGAACGCGTTTGCTGCGTTTCCAATCGTCACGGCTGGCATTGGCATTCCTATTCTGGTGTTGCAGCATGGCGGTAACCCAGCGGTGATGGCGGCGATTGGCATGTTTTCAGGCTATTGCGGTACGCTAATGACGCCGATGGCGGCTAACTTTAACATTGTACCGGCAGCCTTATTGGCACTGCCGGATAAAAATGCGGTCATCAAGGCGCAGATTCCGACCGGCATCTTGTTGTTGCTGGTTAACGTCTTTTTGCTGTATTTCTTGATGTTCCTCTAGGAGAACGCATGCAAAAAGTATTAATCACCGGTTTTGAACCCTTTGATGGTGAGCATGTTAATCCTTCATGGGAAGTGGTTCGGCAATTAAATGATATGCAGTTGGCTGGCGTGCACGTGGTTGCACGCCAATTGCCATGCGTATTCGGTGAGGCACTAACGGTGTTAAACGCCGCCATTGATGACGTTGATCCGATCATGGTGCTGTCGATCGGCCAAGCCGGAGGGCGCAGCGATATTTCATTGGAACGGGTAGCCATTAATATTGATGATGCGCGTATTCCTGATAATCAAAGCCAGCAGCCGATCGATGAGCCGATTGTCAGCGGTGGCCCGGCGGCATACTTCAGTACCCTTCCGATTAAAGCGATGGTGTCAGCGATGCGCGAAGCGGGGATCCCTGCATCGGTATCGCAAACCGCGGGTACCTTTGTTTGCAATCATGTGATGTACGGATTGCTGCACCGTTTATGTGAGCGCCCCGAAATCAAAGGGGGGTTTATGCATATTCCCTATCTGCCAGAACAGGCAGCGGCGCATCCGGGTTCGCCAAGTATGGCCGCCAGCACCGTATTGTTTGCCTTAGAATTGGCGATTTCAGTTGCGTTGCAGATGGAGCACGATTTGAAAGTCGTCGGTGGCGCGACACATTAAGCCGAGAATTAAGGAGTTGTACTTATGCCGGAAGGACCGGAGATTCGGCGGGCGGCAGATAAATTAGTCGCGGCGGTGTTGGCGCAGCCGCTCACTGATGTCTGGTTCGCTTTTCCGCAGTTAAAACACTATCAGGCAGAATTGGTTGGTGAGCGCATTATCGCCATTGAGCCGCGGGGCAAAGCCTTATTGACTCATTTTTCCAACGGCTTAACGTTGTACAGCCATAATCAACTGTACGGCGTGTGGAAAGTGGCCAAGTCTGGAGAAACACCGGATACCAAGCGTGATTTACGCGTTAGGTTGCAAACCGCAGAGCAGGCGATTTTGCTGTATAGCGCATCCGATATTACGGTGGCTCCGCGTGAAGAAATCGAGCAGCACCCGTTTCTCAAACGCATTGGCCCAGACGTGTTGGATAGTGAGTTGACTGAGCAACAGGTGGCGCAACGTTTATTGTCTCCGGCATTTTGCCGACGACAATTGGGCGGAATGCTGCTCGATCAGGCGTTTCTGGCCGGGTTGGGCAATTATCTGCGTGCGGAAATTTTGTGGCAGGCGCAGCTGGCACCGCGACATAAACCACATGATTTGACGGCCGATGCCGTGCAACGATTGGCACAGGCACTATTGGAAATACCGAGGTTGTCTTATCAGACGCGGGGGCGAGTGAATGATGATGTGCATCATGGCGCGCTGTTTCGCTTTAACGTGTTCCACCGTAGCGGCGAGCCATGCCTGCGCTGTGGTGCGATGATCGAAAAAACCACGCTGTCTTCACGGCCGTTTTATTGGTGCCCGGTGTGTCAGCAGTAGGCGCGACGTTAGCAATAAAAACGCCGCTCAAATGAGCGGCGTTTGTCCACGTTAGCGAGGCTAAATCGGTATTATTTTTTCAACTGGGAGTTGAAATCGCGTTCGGCATAGCCGGTATACAACTGACGCGGACGGGCAATTTTGATGCCTTCATCGTGCATTTCGTTCCAGTGTGCAATCCAGCCGATGGTGCGCGCGATCGCAAAAATAACCGTAAACATGGATGAGGGGATACCCATGGCTTTCAGGATGATGCCTGAGTAGAAGTCTACATTTGGATACAGTTTTTTCTCAATGAAGTACGGGTCATTCAGCGCGATGTGTTCCAGTTCCATCGCGACTTCCAGCAGGTTATCGTCTTTCTTGTTCAACTCTCTTAACACTTCGTGACAGGTTTCACGCATCACGGTGGCACGCGGATCGTAATTTTTATAAACGCGGTGGCCGAAGCCCATTAGACGGAACGAGTCGTTCTTATCTTTGGCACGTTTGATAAACTCAGGGATGTGCTCAACGGTTTTGATTTCTTCCAGCATTTTCAGTGCGGCTTCGTTCGCACCACCGTGCGCAGGCCCCCATAGGGAAGCGATACCGGCTGCGATGCAGGCAAATGGGTTCGCACCTGAAGAACCGGCGGTACGCACGGTTGAGGTAGAGGCATTTTGCTCGTGGTCGGCATGCAGGATCAAGATGCGATCCATTGCGCGCTCTAACACAGGATTGACAACGTACTCTTCACACGGTGTCGCAAACATCATGTGCAGGAAGTTACCTGCGTAGGAGAGATCGTTACGCGGATAAACGAACGGTTGACCCAACGAATATTTGTAACACATTGCTGCCACGGTTGGCATTTTAGACAATAGACGGAAAGCGGTAATTTCACGGTGGCGTTCGTTATTAACGTCGAGCGCATCGTGGTAAAACGCCGCCAGCGCCCCGGTTACGCCGCACAGCACCGCCATAGGGTGGGAGTCACGACGGAAACCGCGGAACAGGTGGGTGATCTGATCGTGGATCATGGTGTGGCGGGTCACGGTGGTTTTGAAGGTTTCGAACTCTTCCGGCGTAGGCGTTTCGCCGTATAGCAGGATGTAGCACACTTCAAGATACGATGATTCTTTCGCTAATTGCTCAATCGGGAAGCCACGGTGCAGAAGAATGCCTTTTTCACCATCGATGAACGTGATTTTTGACTCGCAGGAAGCCGTGGAGGTAAAGCCGGGATCAAATGTGAAATAACCTTTGGCACCCAAGGCGCGGACGTCGAGGACATCTGGACCCAGCGTTGGGGTGAGTACGCCTAGTTCGATCGGATCTTCGTAGCCATTGATCGTTAGCGTCGCTTTCTTATCAGTCATTTACAGTCTCCTTAGCGCCTTAATTTAAAAACCTCTAACAACTGAAATACCTTAAATCTCCGCAAGTTGCCCACAAATAAGCAAAGTGGGCGCAAACTCTGTGAGCGACTGCGCAATTGCGCGGGTAGGGTACAGAGTGCTCAACCTTTCAGCTTTCCATTCACGGCTGGAATAGCCGTAATGTGAAGGCGATGGGTTAGACCAAACGAACGAGACGGGTGACCAGTTGTTAACGATTCGTTGAATTCGTTATTTTCTGTTAATCATTACCTACGACGTGTTTGGGGGTTTTAACCAAATACACTGTTGCATAACTTGTGCGTAGGGGAAAGTGTATCTGTTGACCTATAGCGCATCATAGGACCGTTTGTGCCCCTATATGTAATGGAAATGTTGATCTGTTGTCAAATCAGATAATTAATTTTGTGCCATTTGTGAAAATCGTGATCTTAATCACTGTTCAGGGGAAATGTTATCAAAGGGATTGTACGGGAATTGTAATCAGAATGTGAACCTCCTATACTGCCGCCAGGTCTCCGGATTACCCTGAAGTAGGAGCACCCAGCGTTATATCTTTCGTCTATCAAGGCGCAGTTTATAGATAGTGACTTGACATTCATAAGGTATATGACAACGCGCCGTTTAAGCACCAAGGAAGTGGTTGTTTGAGCGCGTGACGTATAAGGGTTTTGGCTCTTAACGCTGTCTGATCCCCGCCCAGGCCGGAGGAAGGAAAATAATAAGAGCTGTGTGGGCAAAAACGTGAAAAAACAAAGACCTGTCAATCTGGATCTGCAAACGATCCGGTTTCCTGTAACGGCGATAGCGTCCATCTTACACCGAGTCTCTGGCGTAATTACCTTCGTTGCCGTGGGTATCCTACTCTGGCTGCTGGGCATGTCACTCTCCTCCCAAGAGGGTTTCCTGCAGGCTGCCGCCATCATGAATAGCTTCTTCGTTAAATTCATATTCTGGGGGATCCTCACCGCGCTGGCCTATCACATTTGCGGTGGCATCCGTCACTTGTTAATGGATTTTGGCTATATCGAAGAGAGTTTAGTGGCTGGCGTTCGCTCTGCCCGTGTGGCGTTCGTGTTGACGGCTGTGCTGTCAATTCTGGCTGGAGTCCTCGTATGGTAAACAATGTTTCTGCATTAGGACGCAACGGCGTACACGATTGGTTGTTACTGCGTGCTTCCGCTATCGTCATCACCCTGTATGTTCTCTATATCCTGGGCTTTGTTGTTACGGCTCCGGACATCACTTATGAAATCTGGCGCGGTTTCTTCGCCACCGCTATTACGAAGGTATTCACCCTGCTGACACTGTTGTCGATTCTGGTTCACGCCTGGATCGGGATGTGGCAGGTGCTGACGGACTACATCAAGCCACTGGCATTACGCTTGGTGTTGCAACTGGCGATTGTCGTCGCGTTGCTGGTCTATTTACTGTACGGAACAATCGTAGTGTGGGGTGCGTAAACAATGAAACTGCCAGTCAGAGAGTTCGATGCAGTGGTTATCGGTGCAGGCGGCGCAGGTATGCGCGCGGCACTGCAAATTTCTCAAGCGGGCTCAACCTGTGCCTTGCTGTCTAAAGTATTCCCGACCCGTTCCCATACCGTGTCTGCTCAGGGCGGTATCACCGTCGCGCTGGGTAACAGCCACGAAGATAATTGGGAATGGCACATGTACGATACGGTGAAAGGATCCGATTACATCGGCGATCAGGACGCTATCGAGTATATGTGTAAAACCGGCCCGGAAGCCATTCTGGAGCTGGAACATATGGGTTTGCCGTTCTCCCGTCTGGATGATGGCCGTATTTATCAGCGCCCATTTGGTGGCCAGTCGCTGAACTTTGGTGGCGAGCAGGCCGCGCGTACGGCGGCGGCGGCTGACCGTACCGGCCATGCGTTACTGCACACCTTGTATCAGCAGAACCTGAAAAATCACACCACTATCTTCTCCGAATGGTACGCGTTGGATCTGGTAAAAAACCAGGACGGCGCGGTGGTGGGGACGACCGCCATCTGTATTGAAACCGGTGAAGTGGTTTACTTCAAAGCTAAAGCGACCGTGCTGGCGACCGGCGGCGCGGGGCGTATTTACCAGTCAACCACTAATGCTCACATCAACACCGGCGACGGTGTCGGTATGGCGATTCGCGCCGGCGTGCCGGTGCAGGATATGGAAATGTGGCAGTTCCACCCTACCGGTATCGCTGGTGCTGGGGTACTGGTCACCGAAGGTTGTCGCGGTGAAGGTGGCTATCTGCTGAATAAGCATGGCGAACGCTTTATGGAGCGTTATGCGCCAAACGCTAAAGATCTGGCAGGCCGTGATGTGGTTGCCCGCTCTATCATGATTGAAATTCGCGAAGGCCGGGGTTGCGATGGTCCGTGGGGGCCGCATGCCAAGCTGAAGCTGGATCACTTGGGTAAAGATGTCTTGGAATCCCGTCTGCCGGGTATTCTTGAGCTGTCACGCACCTTTGCGCACGTTGATCCGGTAAAAGAGCCAATTCCGGTGATTCCAACCTGCCACTATATGATGGGTGGGATTCCTACCAAAGTGACCGGTCAGGCGTTGACCGTGAACGAAAAAGGCGAAGACGTGGTGATTCCTGGCCTGTTTGCAGTCGGTGAAATAGCCTGCGTTTCGGTACACGGCGCTAACCGTTTGGGCGGTAACTCGTTGCTTGATTTAGTGGTGTTCGGTCGTTCAGCCGGTATGCACCTGCAAGAATCTCTGGCAGAGCAGGGCGAAAGCCGTGACGCCAGCGACTCTGATGTTGAAGCATCGCTAGATCGTCTGAATCGCTGGAACAATACCCGTTCCGGTGAAGATCCGGTTGAAATCCGTAAGGCACTGCAATCCTGCATGCAGCATAACTTCTCGGTATTCCGTGAGGGTGATGCGATGGCGAAAGGATTGGAAGAGTTGAAAGTGATCCGTGAACGCTTGAAGAATGCGCGTTTGGATGATACTTCCAGCGAATTCAACACTCAGCGCATTGAATGTCTGGAGTTGGATAACCTGATGGAAACTGCGTTTTCCACCGCCGTTTCGGCCAACTTCCGTACCGAGAGCCGTGGCGCACACAGCCGCTTCGACTTCCCGGAACGTGACGATGCCAACTGGCTGTGTCATTCGCTGTATCTTCCACAGTCGGAAAGTATGACGCGTCGTGAAGTGAACATGCAACCGACACTGCGCCCGGCCTTCCCGCCGAAAGTGCGTTCTTACTAATTTCGCGGAGATCGATGGATGAAACTCGAATTCTCAATATATCGCTATAACCCGGATGTTGACGACGCGCCGCGTATGCAGGATTACCAGCTTGAAGCGGAAGAAGGCCGCGACATGATGTTACTGGATGCGCTGATCTTGCTGAAAGAAAAGGATCCAACGCTGGCATTTCGTCGTTCGTGTCGTGAAGGCGTGTGCGGTTCGGATGGCCTGAACATGAACGGTAAAAACGGTCTGGCGTGTATCACGCAGGTTTCCAGCCTGCGCAAAGGTAATAGCAAAATCGTTATCCGCCCGCTACCCGGTTTGCCGGTGGTGCGCGACTTAGTGGTTGATATGGGTCAGTTTTATACCCAATATGAGAAGATTAAACCTTATTTGCTGAACGATGGTAAGAATCCTCCGGCGCGTGAGCACCTGCAGTCACCGGATCAGCGGGCAAAACTCGATGGTCTCTATGAGTGCATTTTATGCGCCTGTTGCTCTACATCTTGCCCATCGTTTTGGTGGAATCCTGATAAGTTCGTCGGCCCGGCAGGTCTGTTGGCAGCCTATCGCTTCCTGATTGACAGCCGTGATACGGAAACCACAGCACGTTTGGACGATCTAGACGACGCTTTCAGTGTTTTCCGCTGCCATAGCATTATGAATTGTGTCAGTGTATGCCCTAAGGGCTTGAATCCGACCCGTGCGATTGGTCACATCAAGTCCATGCTGCTGCAACGCGGCGCATAATACGCATAAAATTCTGCGCCGGGTTTGCCCGGCGCATATTGGCAGGAAGCCTCTAAAAACTGACCCGTGATTGTGGCAACAGGCAATCAGGTTCGTCCCGCCGGTTTTTAGAGGTTCCTTGTAAGGGATCGAAAGGTCCATAACAAAACGTAATAAATACCCAACGTCGTTGATGCCTGGCATTAGCAACGAAGGGGATACGTCGAGTGAACCGTTTTTACGGCAAACCGTTTTAATCACGGTAATTATGTTAACCACGGCGAAAACTGAAGCTTCAAAGCTTAAGGGATCATAATGCAGAACGGCGCAATGAAGGCCTGGCTGGATTCCTCCTATCTGGCGGGCGCGAACCAGTCCTACATAGAGCAGCTCTATGAAGACTTTTTAACCGATCCGGGCTCCGTTGAAGATAGCTGGCGTTCCATTTTTCAACAGCTACCCACTGCGGGTGTCAAACCCGATCAACTCCACTCCCAAACACGTGAATACTTCCGCCGCTTGGCGAAAGACTCTGCGCGTTATAATACCAACATCACCGATCCTGAAACCGATGCCAAGCAGGTCAAGGTCTTACAGCTGATTAACGCCTTCCGCTTTCGTGGGCATCAGCATGCGAATCTCGATCCGCTTGGTTTGTGGCAGCAAGAACAAGTTCCTGACCTTGATCCTGCCTACCACAACCTGACTGAAACCGATTTCCAGGAAACCTTCAACGTGGGGTCTTTCGCCATCGGCAAAGAAACCATGAAGCTGGCGGATCTGTATGCGGCGTTGAAGCAGACCTACTGTGGATCGATCGGTGCAGAATACATGCACATTACCAATACTGAAGAAAAACGCTGGATTCAGCAGCGGATTGAATCAGTGGTGGGTCATGCCAGCTTCACCGATGACGAAAAGCGTCGTTTCCTAAGCGAGCTCACCGCAGCGGAAGGCTTGGAACGTTATCTGGGGGCGAAATTCCCGGGCGCGAAACGCTTCTCGCTGGAAGGTGGTGATGCGTTAGTCCCGATGCTGAAAGAGATGGTGCGCCACGCCGGTAAGAACGGCACGCGTGAAGTGGTGCTGGGTATGGCCCACCGTGGGCGCTTAAACGTGCTGATCAACGTGTTGGGCAAGAAACCTGTCGATCTGTTCGACGAGTTTGCTGGCAAGCACAAAGAACACCTTGGCACCGGTGACGTGAAGTATCACCAAGGTTTCTCGTCTGACGTAGAAACCGAAGGCGGTATGGTTCACCTGGCGCTGGCGTTTAACCCGTCGCACCTAGAGATCGTCAGCCCGGTGGTGATGGGGTCTGTTCGTGCCCGTCGCGATCGTCTTGATGAAGCGCGCAGCAACATGGTGTTGCCTATCACCATCCACGGTGACGCGGCGATCACCGGTCAGGGGGTGGTTCAGGAAACCCTGAACATGTCCCAAGCGCGCGGTTATGAAGTGGGTGGTACGGTACGTATCGTCATTAACAACCAGATTGGTTTTACGACGTCCAATCCGCAAGATGCGCGCTCGACCCAATACTGTACAGACATTGCCAAGATGGTACAGTCACCGATCTTCCACGTGAATGCGGACGATCCAGAAGCGGTGGCGTTTGTGACCCGTCTGGCGTTGGATTTCCGTAACACCTTCAAGCGTGACGTGATGATCGATTTGGTCTGCTACCGTCGCCATGGGCATAACGAGGCCGATGAGCCAAGTGCAACCCAACCGGTGATGTACCAGAAGATCAAAAAACACCCAACACCGCGCAAGATCTATGCCGATGTGCTGACTGAACAACAGGTCGCCACGCTGGAAGATGCCACGGAAATGGTCAACCTGTATCGCGATGCGCTCGATCGTGGCGAATGCGTGGTTGAAGAGTGGCGTCCGATGAATCTGCATTCCTTTACCTGGTCACCGTATCTGAATCATGAGTGGGATGAAGCGTACCCAAGCAAGGTTGAGAAGAAGCGTTTGCAGGAATTGGCGCGCCGCATTAGCACCGTGCCAGAAGCGGTAGAAATGCAATCGCGCGTGGCGAAAATCTATGGCGATCGCGCCGAGATGGCCGCGGGCAATAAACCGTTTGACTGGGGTGCGGCAGAAACCTTGGCGTATGCGACCTTAGTGGATGAAGGCATTCCGATTCGTCTGTCTGGTGAAGATGCAGGCCGCGGCACGTTCTTCCACCGTCACGCGGTGGTGCATAACCAGAAAAATGGCTCCGTTTACGTGCCATTGTCCAATGTGCATTCCGGTCAAGGCGAGTTCAAAGTATGGGACTCCGTGCTGTCTGAAGAAGCGGTGTTGGCATTCGAGTACGGTTACGCGACCGCTGAACCGCGTACCCTGACCATTTGGGAAGCGCAGTTTGGTGATTTTGCTAACGGCGCTCAAGTGGTGATTGACCAGTTCATTAGCTCCGGCGAGCAGAAATGGGGCCGTATGTGTGGCCTGGTCATGCTGTTGCCGCACGGTTATGAAGGCCAAGGGCCGGAGCACTCCTCCGCGCGTCTGGAGCGTTATCTACAGCTGTGTGCTGAACAGAACATGCAAGTGTGTATCCCGTCCACGCCAGCGCAGGTCTACCACATGCTGCGTCGTCAGGCACTGCGTGGTATGCGTCGCCCGTTGGTGGTGATGTCACCGAAATCGTTGTTACGTCATCCGTTAGCGATCTCCTCGCTGGATGAATTAGCTAACGGCAGCTTCTTGCCCGCAATCGGTGAGATTGACGAACTGGATCCAAAAGCGGTGAAGCGTGTCGTGATGTGTTCCGGCAAGGTTTACTACGATCTGCTGGAACAGCGTCGTAAGAATGACATCAATGACGTGGCTATCGTCCGTATTGAACAACTGTATCCGTTCCCGCATCAGGCGGTACAAGCGGTGTTGGAACAATACGCACATGTGCATGATTTCGTCTGGTGTCAGGAAGAACCCCTGAACCAAGGTGCTTGGTACTGCAGCCAACATAATTTCCGTGAAGTGATTCCTTTCGGAGCCTCTTTACGTTACGCCGGACGTCCAGCCTCTGCCTCGCCGGCAGTGGGTTATATGTCCGTACACCAGAAGCAGCAACAGGCTCTGGTTAATGATGCGCTGAATATTGATTAAAAATTTAAGGGAAAGCTAATGAGTAGCGTAGATATTCTGGTTCCTGACCTGCCTGAATCGGTTGCCGATGCGACCGTGGCAACATGGCATAAAAAACCGGGCGATGCAGTAAGCCGGGATGAAGTGCTGGTAGAGATCGAAACGGATAAAGTCGTGTTGGAAGTGCCTGCCAGTGAAGCCGGTATCCTTGACGCCATCGTGGAAGAGGAAGGTGCAACCGTACTTTCTCGCCAGATTCTTGGCCGCATTCGCCCAGGCGATAGCTCCGGCAAACCGACCGAAGAGAAGAGTCAGAGCGTAGAGTCCACTCCAGCGCAGCGTGCTACCGCGAGCCTGGAGGAAGAGAGTAATGACGCGCTTAGTCCGGCGATTCGCCGCCTGATCGCCGAACACGATCTTGATGCCAGCGCGATTAAAGGCAGTGGCGTGGGTGGACGTATTACGCGTGAAGACGTGGATGCGCATCTGGCTAACGGGGGCAAGAAAGCTGAGAAACCCGCCGCCGAAGCCGCACCGCAGCCAGCATTGAGCGGCCGCTCCGAAAAACGTGTGCCAATGTCGCGCTTGCGTAAACGTGTGGCTGAGCGCCTGTTAGAAGCGAAGAACAGCACGGCGATGTTGACCACGTTCAACGAAATCAATATGCAGCCAATTATGGATCTGCGTAAACAATATGGCGAAGCGTTTGAAAAGCGTCACGGTGTACGGTTGGGCTTTATGTCCTTCTACATCAAAGCGGTGGTTGAAGCGCTGAAACGTTATCCTGAAGTGAACGCTTCCATCGATGGTGAAGACGTGGTGTACCACAACTACTTCGACGTCAGCATTGCGGTTTCTACCCCACGTGGCTTAGTAACGCCGGTTTTACGTGATGTCGATACCCTCAGCATGGCGGACATCGAGAAGAAAATCAAAGAGCTGGCGGTGAAAGGCCGTGACGGCAAATTGAAAGTGGAAGAACTGACTGGCGGTAATTTCACTATTACCAACGGTGGCGTCTTCGGCTCGCTGATGTCGACCCCGATCATCAACCCGCCGCAAAGCGCGATTCTTGGGATGCATGCCATCAAGGATCGTCCGATGGCGGTGAATGGCCAAGTTGTCATTCTACCGATGATGTATCTGGCGTTGTCTTACGACCACCGCCTGATCGACGGCAAAGAATCTGTCGGTTATCTGGTGACGGTGAAAGAGATGCTGGAAGATCCAGCGCGTCTGCTGCTGGACGTGTAGTAACCCTCTACTTGGGCGCGATTTACGCGCCCATACTCTGTGCTATGTGGCCGGTTTTTCCGCATCTGTGATCCGGCTAAAATTTCAGACCTGAATGGATAGAACATCATGAATTTACACGAATATCAGGCAAAACAACTGTTTGCTCGGTATGGTATGCCGGCACCAACGGGTTATGCCTGTACTACACCGCGTGAAGCAGAAGAAGCCGCCTCTAAAATCGGTTCCGGCCCGTGGGTAGTTAAATGTCAGGTTCATGCTGGCGGCCGCGGTAAAGCTGGCGGCGTTAAAGTGGTTAATAGCAAAGAAGATATCCGTGCGTTTGCGGAGGCCTGGCTGGGCAAGCGTTTGGTGACTTATCAGACCGACGCGCTGGGTCAACCGGTTCACCAGATTCTGGTTGAAGCCGCCACCGATATTGATAAAGAGCTGTATTTGGGTGCGGTCGTTGACCGTGGCACCCGTCGCATTGTTTTCATGGCGTCTACCGAAGGCGGCGTAGAAATCGAGAAGGTGGCGGAAGAAACCCCTGAACTGATCCACAAAATGACCATCGATCCTCTGGCTGGCCCTCAACCTTACCAAGGGCGTGAGTTGGCGTTCAAACTGGGTCTGACCGGCAAGCAAGTCAGCCAGTTTGCCAAAATCTTTATGGGTCTGGCGACGCTGTTCATTGAGCGCGATCTGGCGATGGTTGAGATCAACCCGCTGGTTATCACCAAACAGGGCGATTTGGTGTGTCTGGATGGCAAACTGGGCGCCGACGGTAACGCATTGTTCCGCCAGCCTGAACTGCGTGAAATGCGCGATCTTTCTCAAGAAGATGAGCGTGAATCCCGTGCAGCGCAGTGGGAACTGAACTACGTCGCGCTGGATGGCAACATCGGTTGCATGGTGAACGGTGCTGGTCTGGCGATGGGTACCATGGACATCGTTAAACTGCACGGCGGTGAGCCGGCTAACTTCTTGGACGTTGGCGGCGGCGCAACTAAAGAACGTGTAACTGAAGCGTTTAAAATTATTTTGTCTGACGACAAAGTGAAAGCCGTTCTGGTTAACATTTTCGGTGGTATTGTGCGTTGCGATCTGATCGCCGACGGTATCATTGGCGCAGTGGCCGAAGTGGGCGTGAACGTCCCGGTGGTGGTGCGTTTAGAAGGTAACAACGCCGAACTGGGCGCTAAGAAATTGGCGGACAGCGGTTTGAATATCATTGCTGCGACCAGCCTGACTGATGCGGCTCAGCAAGTTGTTGCGGCAGTGGAGGGGAAATAATGTCCATTTTAATCGATAAGAACACCAAAGTAATTTGCCAAGGCTTCACCGGTAGCCAAGGAACTTTCCACTCTGAACAGGCGATAGCCTACGGCACCAAAATGGTCGGTGGTGTCACACCGGGTAAAGGCGGCACCACGCATTTGGGTCTGCCGGTGTTCAATACCGTGCGTGAAGCGGTAGAAGCGACTGGCGCTACAGCGTCTGTTATCTACGTTCCGGCACCGTTCTGCAAAGACTCCATTTTGGAAGCCGTCGACGCAGGAATTAAACTGATCATTACGATTACCGAAGGTATTCCGACGCTGGATATGTTGACGGTGAAAGTGAAATTGGATGAAGCGGGCGTGCGCATGATCGGCCCGAACTGCCCGGGCGTGATCACCCCAGGTGAGTGTAAAATTGGCATTATGCCAGGTCATATTCACCTGCCGGGTAAAGTGGGTATTGTCTCTCGTTCTGGTACGTTAACCTATGAAGCGGTGAAGCAAACCACCGATGCCGGTTTGGGGCAATCGACCTGCGTAGGGATTGGTGGCGACCCGATCCCAGGTTCTAACTTCATCGATATCCTAAAAATGTTCCAGGAAGATCCGCAAACCGAAGCGATTGTCATGATCGGTGAGATCGGTGGTAGCGCGGAAGAAGAAGCGGCAGCGTATATCAAAGACCACGTCACCAAACCGGTTGTCGGTTACATCGCGGGTGTCACTGCGCCGAAAGGGAAACGTATGGGCCACGCGGGTGCCATCATTGCTGGTGGTAAAGGCACGGCGGACGAGAAGTTTGCCGCGTTGGAAGCCGCTGGTGTGAAAACCGTACGCAGCCTGGCTGACATCGGTGATGCAGTGAAAGCCGTACTGAATCGCTAATATTGCGGTTCGAATGTACTTAATCGGTCTCCGGCTGCCAACAACGTAGCAGCCTGAAAGCTGACAGGTAAAATACGATCTCGACATGTTTGGCCACCTTTGGGTGGCCTTTTTTTCATCTCGCGTAGCTCAGATGCCCGCGCTGGTCTTGACATGATAAACATCCGGTATGTGGGCGGGAATAAGTGCCAAAGTTGGTCTATGATTGATCGGTGTAAAGTGGATTTTCGGCTAAATACACGATGAAAATATTATGGAAATAAAAGGTTAATATTCATCACATATTAATCGTCAAATAATACAATTGCCAATCTTGCAAATTACATTTAATTAACACGATGGCATCAATAAAAAACAATTGAACTATTACGTAACACTAGCCTGAGAAAATTATGCGAAATAGTGTGATGAATCTGGAAATAAAGTTCAGATAGGCTTAAATTGTTTTAGATCAATTTGCACCCGAGTACTACTTTTGGCTACCTTTTGACCTGTATCCAAAATTCCAACCCGCGTCACGTAAAAACCTATTTATTGTGTGGGTTTGGGCGAGTATCATCGCATTGTAATTATGAATAGTTGATCTTGTTGTCATTGTTATCCGTTTTCGGTTTTCAGTGGTGCGTTCGCGCCAAGTTTTGAGCTTGGCCTGAGTGTGCGGTTGAAAGCAGAGAGGCTGGATCAAAATTGTTGTGTTTAAGGGCATTCACTGCGGGGCGTTATTAGCTACTACTCTGAAGAGAGTAATACTGGTAACCGCAAGTCGGAGTCTTCCTGCGAGGAGCAAGGAGTCAAGATGTTTGATGTTGTCGAACTGTCGCGCTTACAGTTTGCTTTAACGGCGATGTACCACTTCTTATTTGTCCCATTGACGCTTGGCATGGCGTTTTTGCTGGCAATAATGGAAACGGTATATGTACTGTCAGGCAAACAAATTTATAAAGATATGACCAAATTCTGGGGCAAGTTATTCGCAATTAACTTCGCTCTGGGTGTGGCCACCGGTTTGACCATGGAGTTCCAGTTCGGGACCAACTGGTCATATTTCTCCCACTACGTCGGTGACATCTTCGGGGCTCCGTTGGCCATCGAAGGTCTGATGGCGTTCTTCCTTGAATCGACGCTGGTTGGCCTGTTCTTCTTTGGCTGGGATCGTCTGAGCAAAGTACAGCACATGGCGGTAACCTGGTTTGTGGCCTTGGGCTCTAACCTGTCCGCATTGTGGATTCTGGTTGCTAACGGCTGGATGCAGAACCCAATCGCTTCAGACTTTAACTTCGAAACCATGCGCATGGAGATGCTTAGCTTCTCTGAATTGGTGCTAAACCCGGTTGCACAGGTGAAGTTTGTTCACACCGTGGCCGCAGGGTATACCACCGGTGCGATGTTTGTTCTGGGTATCAGTGCCTACTATCTGCTTAAAGGCCGTGATGTCGCGTTCGCCAAGCGTTCGTTTGCCATTGCCTCCAGCTTTGGTATTGCTGCGGTACTGTCTGTTATCGTTCTGGGTGATGAATCTGGTTACGAAATGGGCGACGTGCAGAAAACCAAACTGGCTGCGATTGAAGCAGAATGGGAAACACAGCCGGCTCCGGCGGCGTTTACCCTGTTCGGTATTCCGAATCAGGATAAACAGGAAAATGCCTACGCAATTCAAATCCCGTATGCACTCGGCTTGATCGCTACGCGTTCTACCGATACTCAGGTTACCGGCCTGAAGGATCTGATGGCGCAGCATGAAGTCCGTATCCGCAACGGTATGAAAGCTTACCAACTGCTCGAAGAACTCCGTTCTGGCAATACCGATCCTAACGTTCGTGCCGAGTTCAATAACGCTAAGAAGGATCTGGGCTACGGCATGTTGCTGAAGCGTTATACGCCGAACGTGGCAGACGCCACCGAAGAGCAGATTGCTCAAGCAACCCAAGACTCCATCCCACGTGTTGCGCCGTTGTATTTCGCTTTCCGTATCATGGTGGCGTGTGGCGTACTGATGTTGATCATTATTGGTCTGTCATTCCTCAGTGTTGTGCGTGGGCGTATCGGGCAGAAAAAATGGCTGTTGCGTGCGGCGTTGTATGGCCTACCGCTGCCATGGATCGCTGTTGAGGCCGGTTGGTTCGTCGCAGAGTATGGTCGTCAGCCGTGGGCAATTGGTGAGGTACTGCCAACGGCAGTGGCTAACTCTTCATTGACCGCTGGTGATATTCTGTTCTCGATGGGGCTGATTTGCGGCTTGTACACCCTGTTCCTGGTGGCTGAAATGTATCTGATGTTCAAGTTTGCGCGTCTGGGTCCAAGTAGCCTGAAAACTGGCCGCTATCACTTTGAACAACCGACTGCCGCCGTGCAGGAAGCGCGCTAAACAGGAGTCCATGTATGTTTGATTATGAAGTACTACGCTTTATCTGGTGGGTGCTGGTTGGCGTACTGCTGATCGGTTTCGCAGTCACCGATGGCTTCGACATGGGCGTCGGCATCCTGGTTCGGATTATTGGTAAAACCGATACCGAGCGCCGGGTAATGATCAACGCCATCGCGCCACACTGGGACGGTAACCAGGTTTGGCTTATCACCGCAGGTGGTGCGCTGTTTGCCGCCTGGCCGATGGTTTACGCTGCGGCGTTCTCCGGCTTCTATGTTGCGATGATTTTGGTGTTGGCCGCCTTGTTCTTCCGTCCGGTCGGTTTTGATTACCGTTCCAAGTTGGAAAACAGCCGGTGGCGCAATATGTGGGATTGGGGCATCTTCGTCGGTTCTTTCGTCCCCGCGCTGGTCTTTGGTGTGGCGTTCGGTAACCTGTTACAGGGTGTGCCGTTCCATATGGATGAATACCTGCGTTTGTTCTATACCGGCAATTTCTTCCAGTTGCTGAACCTGTTCGGTCTGTTGGCTGGTGTCGTCAGCTTGACGATGCTTATTACCCAAGGCGCGACTTACCTGCAAATGCGCACAACCGGGGAAATTCACCTGCGTTCACGTGCTGCGGCGCAAATCGCGACGTTGGTGATGGCGGTGTGCTTCTTACTGGCCGGTATTTGGCTGGTGAAAGGTATTGACGGTTATGTGGTGACCTCGGTGCTGAACACTGCAGCGGAGTCTAACCCTCTGCGTAAAGAAGTGGCTCATCAGGCTGGTGCATGGTTGATTAACTACAACAAGTATCCGCTGTTGTGGGCACTGCCAGCGCTGGGGGTGGTATTACCGCTGTTTACCATCCTGTTCTCGCGGCTGGAAAAAGGCGCATGGGCATTCTTGATGTCATCACTCACCATTGCTTGCGTCATTCTGACCGCAGGTGTGACCATGTTCCCATTCGTGATGCCATCAATTACGAATCCAAACATGAGTCTGACAATGTGGGATGCGACGTCAAGCCTGTTGACGCTGAAAGTGATGACCGTGGTGGCGTTGATCTTTGTTCCCATCGTTCTGGCGTACACCTGCTGGGCGTACTATAAAATGTTTGGTCGCCTGGATAAGAATTTCATCGAAAACAACAAGCATTCGCTGTACTAAGGATAAGGAGCTAAACCATGTGGTATTTTGCCTGGATTCTCGGAACGCTTCTTGCTTGCGCCTTCGGTATTATTACGGCGCTAGCGCTTGAGCACAGCGAAGACTCCAAAGCACAGCAAGACGGTAAGTGATGAGTTCACTAGCTGACAAGCTCTACGCTGTCACTGACAAGGGCCCCATTCGGGCCCTTTCATTAGTGTTGGCGCTGGTGCTGGCTGGGTGCGTGTTCTGGGACCCGACGCGTTTTGCAGCGCAAACCAGCTCGTTGGAGAGTTGGCAAAGTGTTCTGCTGGTGTGGGCCGTTTGCGCTGGCGTGATTCATGGCGTGGGTTTCCGCCCGCAACGTAGGGTGTGGCGCGCTTTTTTTGCCCCCTTACCGGCAATGGTGATTCTGGCAGCAGGATTACTTTACGTTTCTTTATAAACTGCCCCACATCCCCGTATTATGGGCTCTCGCAGCCCATAATTATTTTCAATCCCATCTTGTAACCCATTCCCAACCCGATCGCTCTTGCGTATAGTAACAGCGTTAAATTGCATTGGCTTGGAAGTCCCGTGAGTAATACGTTATTTCGATGGCCGGTACGTGTCTACTATGAAGATACCGATGCCGGTGGTGTGGTCTATCACGCCCGCTACGTTGCTTTTTTTGAAAGAGCGCGCACTGAGATGCTGCGACAGCATAACTTTCATCAACAGCAGTTGTTCAGTGAGCAAATCGCGTTTGCTGTCCGGCGCATGACGGTAGATTATCTGCTGCCAGCTCGTCTTGACGATATGTTGGAAGTGCAGAGTGAAATTACTCAAATGCGTGGGGCGTCTCTTACCTTTGCCCAACGTATTGTCAACGCTGACGGCGTTCTACTGAGCCAGGCTGACGTGTTGATTGCTTGTATTGATCCACACCAAATGAAGCCGAGAGCGCTTCCTAAGTCTATTGTCGCGGAGTTTAAGCAGTGACTGACATGAACATCTTAGATTTATTCTTGAAGGCGAGTCTGCTGGTTAAGCTTATCATGTTGATTTTGATATGCTTTTCAGTGGCTTCATGGGCTATCATCATTCAGCGTACTCGCATTTTGAATGCGGCGACACGTGACGCAGAAGCCTTCGAAGACAAATTCTGGTCGGGGATTGAGCTCTCGCGTCTGTATCAGGAAAGCCAGGCACGTCGAGACAGCCTGACAGGCTCAGAACAAATTTTTCACTCCGGCTTTAAAGAGTTTGCCCGCCTACACCGTGCGAACAACCATGCGCCGGAGTCGGTGATCGAAGGGGCATCACGTGCGATGCGCATTTCGATGAACCGCGAATTGGAAACGTTGGAAAACCACATCCCATTCCTTGGTACCGTGGGCTCAATCAGCCCGTATATCGGTCTGTTTGGCACCGTTTGGGGCATCATGCACGCTTTTATCGCGTTAGGCGCAGTAAAGCAGGCGACGTTGCAAATGGTTGCGCCGGGCATCGCTGAAGCATTGATTGCTACCGCTATTGGTTTATTTGCCGCGATTCCGGCAGTGATGGCATATAACCGTCTTAACCAGCGAGTAAACAAGCTTGAGCAGAATTACGACAACTTTATGGAAGAGTTCACCGCCATTCTGCATCGTCAGGCCTTCTCCAGCGACAGCAAATAAGTAGGAGGTTGTATGGCGAGAGTACGCGGCCGTAATCGGCGTGAGCTGAAGTCGGAGATTAACATTGTTCCTCTGTTAGACGTGCTGTTGGTGCTGTTGTTGATATTTATGGCAACGGCGCCAATCATTACCCAGAGTGTGCAAGTTGATCTGCCGGACGCCACTGATTCGAAAACGGTGTCCAGTGATGATAATCCGCCGGTGATCCTTGAGGTGTCCGGTGTCGGCCAATACACCATGGTGGTTGATCATAATCGTATGGAACTGTTGCCGCCAGAGCAGGTGGCGGAAGAAGCTAAGTCACGCTTGGCTGAAAATCCGAAGACGGTCTTTTTGATCGGTGGAGCGAAGGACGTGCCGTACGATGAAATTATTAAGGCGCTGAACATCTTGCATCAAGCGGGCGTCGCGTCCGTCGGTTTGATGACGCAGCCAATTTGACCGTAAGGCGAACGGCAACCTGGCTCCTGCTTTACGCATCAGGAGCCCCGTTTAAGCACCAGTTTTTGGGAATCTATTTTGGTAAAGGCAACTGAACAAAACGATAAGCTGAACCGCGCCGTTATTGTTTCGGTGGTTCTGCACATTGTGTTGATTGCCCTGTTGATTTGGGGATCGCTACAAGAAAACACCGAAATGAGTGCCGGTGGTGGTGGAGAAGGTTCAGTCGTCGGCGCTGTAATGGTGGATCCGGGCGCGGTGGTGGAGCAATACAACCGCCAACAGCAACAGAGTACTGACGCACAGCGTGCAGAAAAACAGCGTCAGAAGAAAGCGGATCAGCAGGCGGAAGAACTGCGGCAGAAACAGGCTGAAGAGCAACAACGGCTAAAAACGTTGGAGCAGGAACGTTTGGCGGCGCAAGAAAAAGCGGCGATCCAGCAAAAGCAGGCTGCGGAGCAACAAAAACAGGCCGCAGAGCAGCAGAAGGCCGCAGAAGCAGCGGCGGCGAAAGCGCGCGAACAACAAAAGGCGTCTGAACAAGCGGCGGCAAAAGCTAAAGCAGAAGCCGATAGAATAGCCAAAGCCCAGGCTGAGGCGAAAAAGAAAGCTGAAGCTGAGGCGAAGAAACAAGCGGCAGCTGACGCTGCGGCCAAGCAGCAGGCAGAAGAAGCAAAGCGGGCTGCGAAAGCCAAGGCAGCAGAAGAGGCCAAACAGAAAGCAGCGGCTGAAGCCAAGAAGAAAGCGGCTGCGGAGGCGGCGAAAAAGGCCGCTGCAGAGGCCAAGAAAAAAGCGGCAGCTGAAGCAGCAAAACAGTCATCAGAGGTTGAAGATTTGTTTGGCGGCTTGGCAGACGGTAAAAACGCGCCCAAAGGTAGCGCTAAACAACAAGGTGACGGCAAGCCTGCAGGGCAGGGCAACGCGAAAACTGCCGGAGCCAGTGGTGCGGAAGTCAGTGGTTATCTGGGGCAGATTACCTCAGCTATCCAGAGTAAATTCTATGATGCCGATCTTTACAAAGGGCGTCAGTGCGATTTGCGAATCAAATTGGCACCCGATGGTTTGTTGATTAGCGTGAAGGCTGAGGGGGGCGATCCTGCCTTGTGTCAGGCAGCGATTGCCGCAGCAAAACAGGCGCGCATCCCTAAACCACCGAGTCAGGCGGTGTATGAGGTGTTTAAGAATGCTCCTCTTACCTTTAAACCACAATAACGGTTGAATACTGCAGGGATGTACTAAGGTAACCAACAGGGATTATGTAGTTTTATTTGAGTTGGTTTGTTAAAATTCTGCTAATTTATCGCAGGCATTCCGCCTGGATAAGGGAGATGAGATGAAGCAGGCATTTCGAGTAGCATTAGGTTTTTTAATACTGTGGGCCTCCGTATTGCATGCGGAAGTTCGCATTGAAATCACCCAAGGTGTCGACTCTGCACGCCCTATCGGTGTGGTGCCATTTAAATGGGCGGGGCCAGGCACACCGCCTGAAGAAGTGGGTAAGATTGTCGGTGCGGATTTACGCAATAGCGGTAAATTCAACCCTATTGATACTACACGCATGCCACAACAACCGAGCACTGCATCTGAAGTGACGCCAGCGGCTTGGACTGCTTTGGGGATTGATGCGGTCGTTGTCGGCCAGGTTCAGCCAGGCGCAGACGGGAGCTATCTGGTTTCTTACCAATTAGTCGATACCTCTGGTTCGCCGGGCAGCGTATTGGCGCAAAACCAGTTTAAAGTGACCAAGCAATGGTTGCGTTATTCCGCTCACACCGTCAGTGACGAAGTGTTCGAGAAGCTGACAGGCATCAAAGGCGCGTTTCGTACCCGTATTGCCTACGTAGTGCAGAC
This sequence comes from Serratia sp. NPDC078593, assembly GCF_050268245.1. Taxonomy (NCBI): domain Bacteria; kingdom Pseudomonadati; phylum Pseudomonadota; class Gammaproteobacteria; order Enterobacterales; family Yersiniaceae; genus Serratia; species Serratia sp. NPDC078593. Next base: position 203,169 of record NZ_JBNNGK010000002.1, read on the forward strand.
CAACGGCGGCAAATTCCCGTATGAGCTGCGCGTAGCGGATTATGATGGTTATAACCAGTTTGTTGTGCACCGTTCGCCTGAGCCGTTGATGTCACCAAGCTGGTCACCAGATGGCAGCAAGCTGGCTTACGTCACCTTCGAAAGTGGCCGTTCCGCATTGGTCGTGCAAACGTTGTCTAATGGTGCGGTGCGTCAGATTGCCTCGTTCCCTCGCCACAATGGGGCGCCAGCATTCTCACCAGACGGTACCCGCTTGGCATTTGCACTATCTAAGAGTGGTAGTTTGAACCTGTACGTGATGAACCTAGCTTCTGGGCAAATTACACAGTTGACCGATGGCCGTAGCAACAATACCGAACCGTCTTGGTTCCCGGATGGTCAGTCGCTGGCGTTTACCTCCGATCAGGGCGGGCGGCCACAGATTTATAAAATCAGTGCAAACGGCGGTGCCGCACAACGTCTGACCTGGGAAGGTGCCCAGAATCAGGACTCTGAAGTGAGCGCCGACGGTAAATTCCTGGCAATGGTGACCACCAATAATGGTGTTCAGCATATTGCTAAACAAGATCTCGGAACGGGAGCCGTCCAAGTATTGACGAATACGTTCCTAGACGAAACCCCAAGTATCGCGCCAAACGGCACCATGGTGATCTATAGCTCGACGCAAGATATGGGCTCTGTGCTGCAATTGGTATCGACAGATGGGCGTTTCAAAGCGCGTCTTCCGGCAACTGATGGACAGGTCAAATCCCCTGCCTGGTCGCCGTATCTGTGATGCATGTGTAAATATGTATGGCAAACTATAAAAGGATCGAAGAAATGCAACTGAACAAAGTGCTGAAAGGGCTTCTGCTGGCACTGCCAGTTCTGGCTGTAGCAGCTTGTAGTTCTAACAAAAGCGCAGACAATGACCAATCTGGTGTAGGCGCAGGCGGCACTGGTATGGAAAGTGGTAGCAGCAACCTGTCTTCCGAAGAACAAGCACGTTTGCAGATGCAAGAGCTGCAAAGGAACAATATTGTTTACTTCGGCTTAGACAAGTATGACATCTCTTCTGAGTACGCTCAGATGCTGGATGCGCACGCCACTTTCCTGCGTAATAACCCATCTTACAAAGTGACCGTTGAAGGTCATGCGGATGAGCGTGGTACGCCGGAATACAACATTGCCCTGGGTGAGCGCCGTGCTAACTCAGTGAAAATGTACCTGCAAGGTAAAGGCGTTTCTGCCGATCAGGTCTCTATCGTTTCTTACGGTAAAGAAAAACCTGCGGTACTGGGCCACAACGCCGAAGCTTATGCTAAAAACCGCCGTGCGGTTTTGGTTTACTAAGAGAATTTTATGAACAGTAACTTCAGACGTCATTTTTTGAGTCTGTCGTTACTGGTTGGCGTAGCGGCTCCATGGGCCGCTACTGCCCAAGCGCCAATCAGTAATGTCGGCTCTGGCTCGGTCGAAGACCGTGTCACCTCACTTGAGCGTATAACCAATGCTCAGGGTCAGCTTTTAAACCAACTTCAACAGCAAGCCTCTGACAACCAGCGCGATATCGATTCACTTCGTGGTCAAATCCAAGAAAGCCAATATCAGTTGAATCAGGTTGTCGAACGCCAGAAGCAAATCTATGCACAAATAGACAGTCTTGGGCAGGGCGGGGCACAGAATTCTACGGCTGCTGCCGCTGAGACCCGTAGTGCGGCCACAGCGGCGGCACCTGCGCCATCAGCCAGTACCGGAGACGAAAACAGCGACTACAACGCAGCGGTTTCTTTGGCACTGGAAAAAAAACAGTATGACCAGGCAATACCTGCGTTTCAGCAGTTTATAAAAAAGTATCCGAAGTCTACTTATCTGCCGAATGCCAATTATTGGCTTGGTCAGTTACTGTATAATAAGGGTAAGAAAGACGACGCGGCTTATTATTTTGCGGTGGTGGTGAAAACTTATCCGAAATCGCCAAAATCCCCGGATGCAATGTATAAGGTCGGCATTATCATGCAGGAAAAAGGTCAGGCTGATAAAGCCAACGCAGTGTTCCAGCAGGTGATAAAACAGTATCCGACGAGCGATGCGGCTAAGCAGGCGAAGAAGCGTCTCGCGAGTTAATGCATAAAAATGAGCCCAGAAGTTGGTCGATTTGACCTGATTTTGGGCTCATTCGTGTGAAGAACAAGCAGTTGAACCCCATGTGCCAAAATTTAGGTTGCGCTGCTCCGATAAATTAGTAATATATGCCGCCGTTGCCAAGACATCTTGCAAGATGTTAAAGCAGCAAGGAAATTGGGTCGTTAGCTCAGTTGGTAGAGCAGTTGACTTTTAATCAATTGGTCGCAGGTTCGAATCCTGCACGACCCACCAATTTTCGATGATTTGGTAAGATGTTAAGTCGTAAAGGATGAGAACCGTTATGGTTCGAGTCGAGCGAAAGCGAGACAACATCACGCAGTGATGGCCCGAAAGGCGAGGCGAAAGCCGAGTAATCCTGCACGACCCACCGATTTTCGATGATTTGGTAAGATATTAAGTCGTAAAGGATGAGAACCGTCAAGGTTCGAGTCGAGCGAAAGCCGAACCATCCAGCATGACGAAAATCAGTTTCCGCTAGGAAGTTTTGCAGTAACCACGCTTGTGGGTGATTAGCTCAGTTGGTAGAGCATCTCCTTTACACGGAGGGGGTCGGCGGTTCGAGCCCGTCATCACCCACCACTGCATGGGTCGTTAGCTCAGTTGGTAGAGCAGTTGACTTTTAATCAATTGGTCGCAGGTTCGAATCCTGCACGACCCACCAATTATTGATGATTTGGCAAAATGTTAAGTCGTAAAGGATGAGAACCGTTAAGGTTCGAGTCGAGCGAAAGCGAGACAACATCACGCATTGATGGCCCGAAGGGCGAGGCGAAAGCCGAGTAATCCTGCACGACCCACCAATTATTGATGCATTGGCAAGATGCAGGATTGTGAAGCAGCATAATTTCTACAATACAGTCTTCTCTTCTGTATTTGTTGTTCAGCAGTAAACCACATCAGTGGGTCGTTAGCTCAGTTGGTAGAGCAGTTGACTTTTAATCAATTGGTCGCAGGTTCGAATCCTGCACGACCCACCAATTTTCGATGATTTGGTAAGATGTTAAGTCGTAAAGGATGAGAACCGTCAAGGTTCGAGTCGAGCGAAAGCGAGACAACATCACGCAGTGATGGCCCGAAGGGCAAGGCGAAAGCCGAGTAATCCTGCACGACCCACCAATTTTCGATGATTTGGTAAGATATTAAGTCGTAAAGGATGAGAACCGTCAAGGTTCGAGTCGAGCGAAAGCGAGACAACATCACGCAGTGATGGCCCGAAGGGCAAGGCGCAAGCCGAGTAATCCTGCACGACCCACCAATTATTGATGTATTGGCAAGATGCAGGATTGTGAAGCAGCATAATTTCTACAATACAGTCTTCTATCTGTATTTGTCGTTCAGCAGTAAACCACATCAGTGGGTCGTTAGCTCAGTTGGTAGAGCAGTTGACTTTTAATCAATTGGTCGCAGGTTCGAATCCTGCACGACCCACCATTCTGCAAGATCCCTCAAAGTATGATCCTGAAACGCATTCTGCCTATAGCACGCGTCGTGCGGGTGAGAACCTGCGTTCAGGTTCGACAAAATCGGCGGGAGCGATTTTGAACAACGCTGGCGTTTGCCCGAAGGGCGAGGCCAGAGGCCGAGTAATCCTGCACGACCCACCATTCTGCAAGATCCCCCAAAGTATGATCCTGAAACGCATTTTGCTTAT
>NZ_JBNNGK010000002.1:207042-438861 GCF_050268245.1 Serratia sp. NPDC078593
TTATAGCACGCGTCGTGCGGGTGAGAACCTGCGTTCAGGTTCGACAAAATCGGCGGGAGCGATTTTGAACAACGCTGGCGTTGGCCCGAAGGGCGAGGCCAGAGGCCGAGTAATCCTGCACGACCCACCATTCTGCAAGATCCCCCAAAGTATGATCCTGAAACGCATTTTGCTTATAGCACGCGTCGTGCGGGTGAGAACCTGCGTTCAGGTTCGACAAAATCGGCGGGAGCGATTTTGAACAACGCTGGCGTTGGCCCGAAGGGCGAGTAATCCTGCACGACTCAAATTCTACAAAAGCCCTCAAAGCCAGAGTCCAGGCCATTGATCCTGCACTCTCCAGCCTACTTTAACGTCATTCTATTCACCGATCAGAATTGAGCACCGTCCAGACATATTCATATAACATAAGTTTTATGCGGATTATCATCTATTATTAATACCACACTGTTTTTCTGATTAAACAAATCCTTCTGCAAGATGAAAATCGCAGCGACTTTTATCTTAAAATTAGGTATTTTGTTTAGTATATAAAACGCAGGGCGACAGAAGGGCTTAACTCGTCCGGTAGCGCCTTAGCCTAGCATGAGATGATAGCGATGAGTGAAATGTTTGATGCCAATGCAGCAATTTATCCATTCCCGCCGAAACCGATAGCGCTGGATCACGCGGAAAAGGTTTTTTATCGTGAGAAAATTAAAACGCTGCTCAAGCAACGTGATGCGGTTATGGTTGCTCACTATTATACCGATCCCGAAATTCAGGCACTGGCAGAAGAAACCGGTGGGTGTGTGGCCGACTCATTAGAAATGGCACGTTTTGGTAGCCAGCATCCAGCTTCAACGCTGCTGGTTGCTGGCGTTCGCTTTATGGGGGAAACCGCTAAAATTCTTAGCCCGGAAAAACAGGTGCTGATGCCAACGTTGCATGCCGAATGTTCACTGGATCTTGGCTGCCCAGAGGCCGAATTCAACGCTTTTTGCGACAGCCACCCAGACCGTACCGTTGTGGTTTACGCAAATACCTCAGCTGCAGTTAAAGCACGCGCTGATTGGGTGGTAACCTCCAGCATTGCTGTTGAACTGATTGAACATCTCGACAGCCAAGGTGAGAAAATCATTTGGGCACCGGATCGCCATTTGGGCAACTATGTCCAAAAACAAACCGGTGCCGATGTGCTGTGTTGGCAGGGGGCATGTATTGTGCATGACGAGTTTAAAACTCAGGCGTTGATGCGCATGAAAGCACTGCATCCCGATGCCGCGGTATTGGTGCATCCTGAATCGCCGCAAGCGGTGGTGGATTTAGCCGATGCGGTCGGCTCTACTAGCCAGTTGATTCTAGCGGCGAAAAACTTGCCGCAGCGCAAGCTGATCGTTGCGACCGATCGCGGTATTTTCTACAAGATGCAGCAGGCGTGTCCAGATAAGGAGCTGTTTGAAGCACCGACAGCGGGAGAAGGTGCAACCTGCCGTAGTTGCGCGCACTGTCCGTGGATGGCAATGAACGGCCTAAAAGCGATTGCGGAAGGGTTAGAGCAGGGGGGAGCGCAGCATGAGATCATGGTTGACGATGCGCTACGTGAAAAGGCGCTGCTTCCGCTGAACCGCATGCTGACTTTTGCCGCACAGCTAAAAATGCAGGTGAAAGGTAACGCGTGATTTAACTCTCTGATAAGGAAAGCATGATGAGTTTTTTTAGTACCGGCAATATCATGGTACACATCCCGCTGGGGGCGGGAGGATACGATTTGTCATGGATCGAGGCTATCGGCACCTTGTTTGGCCTGCTGTGTATTTGGTATGCCAGCAAAGAAAAAATCATTAATTATTTATTTGGCTTAATTAATGTCACGCTGTTCGCGGTGATTTTCTTTCAGATCCAGTTGTATGCCAGTCTATTGTTACAACTGTTCTTCTTTGGCGCCAATATTTACGGCTGGTATGCGTGGAGTCGTCAGACGGCAGACAATCAAGCCGAATTGCAAATTCGCTGGTTGTCATTGCCGAAAGCTTTGGCCTGGGCCACTGTGTGCGTGATTGGTATTGTATTGATGACCTTCAATATCGATCGTGTATTTGCCTGGTTGACGCAAATTTCAGTCACGGTGATGCAGGGGCTTGGCATGCAGGTGCAACAACCTGAACTCCAACCGGACGCCTTCCCGTTCTGGGATTCATCCATGATGGTGCTATCGATCGTCGCGATGATTTTGATGACGCGTAAATACGTTGAGAACTGGCTGCTGTGGGTGGTGGTTGATGTGATCAGCGTAGCTATTTTTGCGTATCAGGGAGTTTACGCGATGGCGTTGGAGTACGTGATTTTGACGTTGATCGCGTTGAATGGCGCTTGGTTATGGATGCGTCGTGCAGCGGGGAATCATTCACGCCCATTATCAACATCCCGATAATTTTTCTCACCCGGCGTGCCTAATGCCCAAGCGCGCCGGGGCTGCGCAGCCTATGAGTGATGATGGCCTAAATGTGAGTGTTCACTTGGCGCGGATACTTGATTAATACGGCAATCTGGCGTGTCGCAGTGTTGATACTCCATTTGAATGGTCGTATGCCCAATGTTGTAATGTTCCAGCAAGTAAGCCTCAATGCGATGTAGCAGCCCGTCATGGTCATGTGGCGGGATGACCTGCGCATGTAGCGTCATCACTCTCCGTTCCCCCACTTGCCATACATGCACATGGTGAATGTTTCGCACCTCCGAGATATTTAGACACAGGTCTTTTTGCAGTTTGGCAATATCCACTTCCTGTGGTGTTCCTTCTAACAGTTCATGGAAGCTCTCTTTCAGTAGTTTCCAGGCACTGCGTAACACTAAGCACGACACCAAAACGGAAAGAATCGGGTCGATGGGCGTCCAGCCGGTCATGAGAATCACGATGGCAGCGGCGATTGCGCCAACGGAGCCGAGTAAGTCGCCGAGTACATGCAATGCAGCAGCGCGAACGTTGATATTTTTCTCTTCGTTGCCACGATGCAGCAACCAGAAGGCGAACAGGTTTGCCAGTAGCCCTGCTATGGCGATAATCAGCATCGGGGTGCCCATTACCGGCTGGGGTTCGAAGAAACGGCGTATTGCCTCCCACAGGATGAATATCACGATTGCCAAGAGCGCAGCCGCGTTAAGGAATGCCGCCAGCGTGGTCAGACGTAAATAACCGAAAGTATGACGTGCGTTGGGTTGACGTTGTGAAAAGTGTACCGCCATCAGCGCAACTAACAGGGCGGCCGTGTCGGTCAGCATGTGTCCGGCATCGGCCAGCAACGCTAGCGAGCCAGAAAGCAGCCCGCCGATCACTTCTACAACCATAAAGCCTGCGGTGACTAAAAAAGCAGTCAGTAGGCGTTTACTATTGCCGTCTTTTGGCAAATGAACGTGGGGCATTTCCGGCATTATTTTTCCTTTTTGAAGCCGACGCATTCTTCGTCAGCACCGATCAGACTCTCTAGCTCACTCAGTAACTGTGTCACTGACGCAATCATTTTAGTATAGGCATCTTGTGCTAACTGTTGATTGCGTGCGGCTTCGCTAACTTGTTGGCAATGTTCCGCCATCAGCGGGAATTGTAGCATTAACATACTGCCTTTAATCCGGTGTGCTGTCGTGCCCAATATTGCCCAATCTTGGTCGATAACGGCTTGGTGCACACGTTGTTGATCTTCGCGCAGCGTAGAGACTAGGGTCGACACGAGTTTGTGTTGCACTGCGATGTTATCGCCCGCCATTGCAGCGAGGGTACTTTTTATGTCAGTAAGGACTAACTGCGTCGCAGGAGCGCGTTCTGACTGATGCAATATAGTGGCAATTGCTGCCAATGAAATGGGTTTAGTCAGGAAGTGATCAATCGCCACTTGGCCGGTTGGGATACGGGTAAACTCTTGTACGTCGGCAGAGCATAAAATAATTTGGCAGGCGGTTAAGCCGCGCCGTTGCTCATCCCGACGGATTAAGCGTGCTAACGTTAATCCATCTGGGCGCGGCATATTGTAATCGATAAACAGCAATGTGAACGGTTGCCGGCGATGTGCTCGCAACAGCTCATTGCCGCGCTCAAACAGCGTGGGATGCAGGCCGTAGTGCCGCAGTTGACGCTCCATCAGTAGCAGATTGGTAGGATGATCGTCGACCAGCGCCACTCGCAACGACGGGGAAGGCAAGGCGAGCGTCACTTCACTCGGTGAATGGTTTGCCGCGCAGTCCGCCAGCGAGACGGGGATGCTCACATTCACTTGCGTACCGATACCAAGTTGCGACTGTAAGCGGATCCGCCCCCCCATCTTTTCGATAATCTCTTTGCAAATTGACAGCCCCAGTCCAGTGCCTTGTACCGAGGTGCGTTGAGCGCTACGTGCCCGATAAAACGGTTGGAAAAGTTTATCTATTTCGTCATCGGCAATACCACAGCCGCTGTCGACCACGTGCAACTGTAATTCACCCTGTTGCTCATCTTGCGGTTGCCAATCCAGATTAACCACGATGCTGCCACGCTGCGTGAACTTAATAGCATTGTTAATCAGATTGTTAGCCACCTGAAGTAAACGCTCACCATCGATCATTAACGTATTGGGCAAGGCGGTGGTGACGTGAACGTCTAAGGTGACGGGGCGCTCCCTCAGCAACGGCTGATACAATGCGTTGAGGTGCTCAGCCCACGGGCGCAATGCCAGCGCTTTCGGTGCCAGCGTCAATGAGCCGGTTTCTAACTTGGCGTAGTCCTGCAAATCATTCAGCAGGTTCATGAGCGATGAAGCGGCGCTGTAGATCACCGGTAAACCGCCCACAGCGGATTGCTGCTTTAGCTCCAGCTCCAACAAGCCAAGGATCGCGTGCATCGGCGTACGCAACTCATGGCTAATGGTGGCGAGAAATTGGCTTTTCATGCGGTTTTCTGCTTCTGCGCGCTGGCGTGCCTGTTCCAACTGTATCCGTTCTCGCCGCTCGCGACGTTGTTGCATATAGCGCCGCAATACCCATGCTAATAACAGCAGGATGATGGCGCCGAGCAATGTTAACAGCCAGGTAGTTTGCGGTTGCATGCGATTATCATTCACTGCATCAATTAAACTACTGCGGTCGACAATCCATTCGTTGCGCAGAGATTGCAACGTGTCGGCCGGGATCTGCATCAGATTTTTATCAAGGATCGTCAGCAGCAACGGCTCGTCCTGCCGTACGCCGAATGCGATCGGATAAGCGACATTGTTGGCGGCGAAAGCTAACTTGATGGTGCCCGCATAGCGCGAAAGGGCAAAGAAGTTGGCGGAGATGATGTTGTCTACCAGCGCATCTAATTGGCCGTTGGCCAGCGCATCGTACATGGCTTTGCTGTCATTAAAGGCAATGGCTTCGTCGCCGCTTGGGATCAAACTTTGCCCCAAATCGCCACGGATAAAGCCGATACGCTTGTTTTGCAGTGCACGCCAGGTTGAGACGTCGCTGGCATAGTGTGCGACGTAAACACCCCATAGCGATCGATGAACAGGCATGCTGGTGTTGTAATGCGCTTTTACACTACGCGCTAAGGGTAACGCCGCGCGAAAGCGGGCCTGGCCGGATGCCACCATTTGATCTGCTTGTTCGGCATTGCGCGCCCAAATTGGCGTAAATTGCAAACCGGTATTTTGCGCAATAATGGTGAGAATATCGATGATATAGCCGTGCGCTTGCCCATTGGAACCGCGATAGCTAAAGGGGAAGTTATTTTCGACGGCGGCGTAAGTTACGTTTGCGTGAGTGTCTACCCAATGTTGTTCCATCTGGGTGAGGTTGGCATTACCGGTATCCAAATAGCTGGGGATTTTTTTGCTCCAGCGTCCCTGAATAACATTCATCAATTCCATTGGGGCATTGGCGATGGCGGTGTTCAGCGATGCGATCAGGGTAGAATTAGTCGCGGCAAACACGAACGATAAATTGCCAAGGTTGACGCTGCTTTCAATTTGATATAATTGCCCTAGTTGCAACTGGTCGATAATAAAGCTGGCGCTGGCTTCGTCAGCGATAAAGTAATCGCTATCGCCGTTCAGCAGTGCATAGACTGCCTGTAAATTGTTATCATAACGCTGTATATGCGAGGTCACCGCTTGCAATGCTGGCCCGGTCTGCATGTCGGTCAACATACTGATAGCGACGCGTGCATTGGACGAGTTGAGCATCACCGGGCGTTTATTCGCGCGATCGCGTAAGACGCGCAAATTGCTGATGTAGTAAGGTTGTGAGGTGTGGAGATCATCCAGTGCCGCCTGCTGCGGAATGCCGAGCATTAGGTCGAGCTCTCCTTTGTGCAGTGCCTGCTTCAACTGAGCCAGATCGGCAAACCCGTAGATGGCAAAGTGAATCCCCGTTGTTTGCTGAATATATTCGAGATAATCGGCGTTCAATCCGTATAGGTCATCATCAACCAAAATATTATAGGGGCTGGTATTTTCGCTGATGATACCTACGCGTAAAGTATGGTCACGCCAAGGATTTTTCTCACTGGCGGTCGGCATGTTAGTGAGAAAAAGATTCAGGTTGCTGACTAATTGATAACGTACTGGCTCAATGGCCAGGGCGCTGCTGCAGATATTCAGCAGAAAGATCGCTAATACCATCAGACGCATTAGGGGATTAACTCTTTAAATACGACAACTAACTCCAGCAGGTTGCTGGCACCGGTTTTACGCAGAATGTTTTTTTTATGGGTGCTGACGGTTTTATTGCTGATGTTTAGCATATCGGCGATTTGCAGGTTCGAAAATCCTTTGCTGAGTAAACCCAGTACCTGCAGTTCTTTTGGCGTTAGCATCACCGCGTCTGTCATGGGTATTTCATCGGCCAATGTTATGGACGGGAAACTCGTCTCACCGCGCAGCACGGCTTCAATGGCCTGTACCAACTGTTCCAGCGTGCTCCCTTTGTTAACAAAACCATTGGCACCGGCGCTGTAGGCCATGCGTGCGTAAACCTCTTCTTCTTGGGCGGTATAGATCAGGATGGGCTGTTGCGGATAGTGGCGGCGAATCTTCTTCAATAATTGGAGCCCATCCACCTGCGGCAAGCCGATATCCAGAATCACCACGTCAAAAGACGCTTTGGCCAGTTGCGCTAGCGCCTGCGTATCATTTTGCACCGCTTGCAGTGCATAGGTGTGGGGCGTGTTCATCAGCGCAGCATCCAATGCGACATGAACCACCGGGTGGTCATCAACTAATAATAAAGAGGGCATGATGTTGCTCACATGGCGGAGTCCTGCCCGATAGCATAGCGAAAAAGGAGCGTCTGCGCTGCCCTTATAAAACAGCACAATCTGCTGTGAAACTGGGCGTTATAAGTTGAGGCGGCAAAGGTGATTTACAGCGCCATCCTCACAGGCTAGATTGATTAGCATTACGCACCGCGAAATACCTCTCTTGATACCGAATGGAAAAGTTATGAATTACCAAAACGACGATTTACGCATCACAGAAATTAAGGAACTCTTACCGCCAGTGGCGCTGTTGGAGAAGTTTCCTGCCACAGAAAAAACAGCGGAGACGGTGTCACGTGCGCGCAATGCCATTCACAATATTCTACGTGGTCGCGATGATCGCCTACTGGTGGTGATCGGCCCTTGTTCGATCCATGACACCAAAGCGGCCAAAGAATACGCCGAGCGTTTGCTGACGCTGCGTCAGGAATTGCAAGGTGAGCTGGAAGTGGTGATGCGTGTTTACTTCGAAAAACCGCGTACCACCGTAGGTTGGAAAGGGCTGATCAACGATCCGCTAATGGATAACAGTTTCCAGATTAACGAAGGCCTGCGTCTGGCGCGTAAGCTGTTACTCGATATCAATGACAGCGGCTTGCCGGCAGCGGGTGAGTTTCTCGATATGATCACTCCGCAATACTTGGGCGACCTGATGAGTTGGGGTGCCATTGGTGCACGCACCACGGAATCCCAAGTGCACCGTGAGCTATCTTCTGGGTTATCTTGCCCGGTAGGTTTCAAAAATGGTACCGACGGCACCATCAAGGTAGCGATTGATGCAATCAATGCAGCCAGCGCACCGCACTGCTTCTTATCGGTAACCAAATGGGGCCACTCCGCTATTGTTAACACCAGCGGTAACGGTGATTGCCACATTATTCTGCGCGGTGGTAAAGAGCCAAACTACAGCGCGGGGCATGTGAAAGCGGTAAAAGAAGGGCTAAGCAAAGCCGGTCTGCCGACGAATGTTATGATCGATTTCAGCCATGCTAACAGCAGCAAGCAGTTCAAAAAGCAACTGGAAGTCTGCGCGGACGTGTGCCAACAGATCGGCGGCGGTGAGAAGGCAGTGATGGGCGTGATGATTGAAAGCCATTTGGTTGAAGGCAATCAGAGCCTGGAAAGCGGTGAGCCACTGGTTTACGGCAAGAGCGTGACCGATGCCTGCATTGGTTGGCAAGATACTGAAACTGTTTTGCGTAATTTGGCCGCAGCGGTAAAAGTGCGCCGTAGTTTATAAAACAGCGGTAAATAAAAAAGCCCCCGATGATTTGGGGGCTTTTTGCATCAGAGCGAGAATTATTTTGCTTTACCTTGGTTAGCGACGGCAGCCGCTTTAGCCGCGATCTCGTCAGCATTCCCCAGATAGTAACGTTTAGTTGGTTTGAAGTTTTCATCAAACTCATACACCAATGGCACGCCAGTTGGGATGTTCAGTTCGAGAATCTCGTCTTCACTCAGGTTGTCCAGGTATTTAACCAGGGCGCGCAGAGAGTTACCGTGGGCGGCGATGATCACACGTTCACCGCTTTTGATGCGTGGCAGAATCTCTGCATCCCAGTAAGGGATCACGCGATCGATGGTCAGCGCGAGGCTTTCGGTCAGTGGCAGTTCTTGTTCGCTTAAGGTGGCGTAACGCGGGTCGTGGCCAGGATAACGCTCATCTTCTTTAGTCAGTTCGGGAGGCGTGACGGCAAAACCGCGGCGCCATTGCTTCACTTGTTCGTCACCGTATTTTTCGGCGGTTTCAGCTTTGTTCAGGCCTTGCAGTGCACCGTAGTGGCGCTCATTCAGTTTCCAAGATTTTTCCGTTGGCAGCCATGCCTGATCCAGTTCATCCAGAACGCTCCACAGGGTGTGGATAGCGCGTTTCAGTACGGAGGTGTAAGCGAAGTCGAAAGCGAAACCTTCGTCTTTCAACAGCTCGCCTGCTGCTTTCGCTTCAGTACGGCCTTTATCAGACAGATCAACATCATACCAACCGGTGAAGCGGTTTTCGTTGTTCCACTGGCTTTCGCCGTGACGCACCAGAACCAGCTTAGTTACAGCCATAGCTTAACTCCTTAATAATCTGACAGTTCAATGATAACGAATATCATTATATTGTCGCTGCCGTGGGCGCGGCAATCGATAGTGTTAAACCATAGCGAATTTCTTAGCGTTAAGTAAGGGTTGAGTGGCTGAAAAGCTGAATCGTTTAGCCGAGTTAGGGGGCAGAGGATCAGCGAAGTGGGGTTAAGGTGATTATGCGAAAAACGACAGTTCAACTTTATCTGGTAGGCGCTTGACTCGCAATGGGGAGATAGAGTCATACTATCAATATAAAAAAGAATTACTTAAGTTTTTGCTAAAGCTGAAGTATAAGTGGCGGTATCTTTAATCTTTAATCTTTAATTTGTTTAATGTGTTGCGCTTCACTTTTATTTCCGTAGTAACGACATGAAATAAAAGCGAAGCGGTCAAAGGTGACGTTATTTATGTACACAATCATTCACGAACTTCGTGTAATCATCACCCGTTAATCCTTTCACTTTGGCATCACTTTTACAAGCTTCGAGCACCCTTATCGGGACGATTTTTGTGACCTCTGCCGCCATCAGGTTGGTGCTCAGAAGTAAACCGGTCAGCAGTGGAATTACAATTGTTAATTTCATAAATATTTCTCCAGTTATTCATTGAAAACTTAGAAAACAGTCGTAGTGATGATATTACGCCAAGAGATTTGGCTACCATCTAAAGTTAAGCATAGTTTATTGTTTTGGTTTTGAAAGCCGGTTTTGTTTTTTGATGGCAATATAAGATTAATCTTAATGGACTAATGTGGTGTGTTGGTAATTATTTGTTTTATAGGTTTAATTTTATGATTCAGTCATTCGGGAACTTGAATTGCTAACAGATGAGAACATAAAAAATGATGATTTATGAGTGAGTTAACTTACGGCTTTTTTATGAATTCGTTTGTTTTTATGCAGTTCAATAGTCTCCTTATCGGTTTTAGTAACAAGAACAGCCCATGTATCTATGGAATATTTTGGGAGATTGTTAGAAAAAATAATCCGCCTCACATTTAAAATGTCATTAGTGCGAAAAAATGAGGCGGCATCTGACGAGGTTATTTAGCGGTACAAGACTTCATAAATTTGTCATGTTCCGCCCCCGTTAGTCCTTGTATTGTGGCTTGTTGCTCGCAGTATTGTTGCTTTGAATCTTCATACCCTCCAGCCGCATCCGCCGCCATCAGATTAGTGCTCAGAAGTAAACCGGTCAACAGGGGAGTTACAATCGCTAATCGCATAAATATTTCTCCGGTATTCATTGAAAACGTAAAAAATAGTAATAGCGATGATATTACGCCAAGCGCCTTGTTATATCACCCAAACTTAAGGGTAGCTTATTGTTTGTGATTTTAAAGTCCAACGTGGCATTGGATGGGGATATGAGATTAATCTTAACGAAGGGGTATTCGAAGGGGGGGTTACGAAAAACGGATAAACTTTCGCTCACCCGTTGTATGTCTGCATTGGGAAGATCAGGCGGTTTTTTTCAGGCATTGGCTCATGAAGGTTTTGCGCTCGTCACCTTTCAGGCTTTTCTTAGCCGCGTCGGCGTTACAGCGTTTCATTTTTTGCTGTTGTGGCGTTAATGTTTTGTCCACCTTTTTATGGCCTTCGGCTTTTAGACAGGTGCTCATGAAAGTGGAGCGATCCGCACCCTTCAAGGATTGCGTCGTCGCTTGTTGATTACAATCAGTCATACGTTTTTGCTGGGCCGCCTGCGCAGGTGAAGGCGTTTTGGCCGGTGTTTCTGCCGCCATCAGGTGAGTGCTCAACAGTAAACCTGCCAGTAATGGGAAAGCTGTAATCAGTCGCATAGGTGTTCCTTCAGCTATTAATTGGCCAATACCGATTTTCTCGAAGCCGCCTCTTAGTGGGTTACCAGAACCCGCTTTAGGTCTCGGTAAATCGCAGTCAAACCCGATCCGCAGGTGTTCATACGTAAAGCGTTGTGATCCGCCAGTGCAACGACTCGAGGTAGCAAGAGAGATATCGTGTATAAAGGCCGACAAGAGCGATATTGCACAAGGGATAGCGCAATATCACAGTAGGCTGATTCTAGTGCGTCGGGGGGAATAAGGAAAGGTGAAGGGTCATACGGGGCAGGAGGAAAACGGTAAGGATTTATAACGTGCTGCCCTTTACCGTCCGGTTTGGGGCAGGTCGTCTCACCGTATTGAGAACTGATAATGGGTGGCGCTACGATAGGTTTGGCCGGGCTGCAGCCAGCAATCCGGCTGCGGCCATTCAGGGTGATGCGGGCTGTCGGGTAAAAACTCGCTTTCCAGCGCAATACCCGCGTAGTTGCTGTAATAGCCGCCATCACGCGCCGCTACACCGCCAAGGAAGTTGCCGCTATAGAGTTGCAGAGCAGGTGCATCGGTGAAGACGCTCATTTTTACCAAGCCGTCCGCGGACCATAGATGTGCCGCCGGATTTTCCATGGTGTGGCAGTTATGGTGCAATAAATAGGCGTGATCGTAGCCTTTTACCCGTTGCTGATCGCGATCGCGCAGTAAATCCTGCATGATGTTTTTGGGCTGGCGAAAATCCATACCGCTTCCGTTTACGTTAGTCAGCGGTGCACAGGGAATACCTTCCTCGTCGACCGGCAGATAATGATCGGCAAACAGTTGCAGTTTCTGCATTCGCGCATCTTGACCGGCACCATCGAGATTAAAATAAGCATGATTAGTCAGGTTAACCGGGCAAGGCCGATCGGTCTGTGCCCGATAGCTTATTTCCAGTCGGTGATCGTCGGTAAGACGATAACTGACGCTGACGTCCAGATTACCGGGGAAGCCCTGATCGCCATCAGCGGAGTGTAGCTGATACACCACCTGCTGCGCATCTTGATGCACCCTCTGCCAGCGGCGGGCATGGAAACCCTTCGGCCCACCGTGCAATTGGTGCTCCCCTTGATTCGCCAGCAGATTGCGCGATTTACCCGCGATCGCTAAGCTGGCATTGGCGATACGGTTGGCGTAACGGCCGACGGTTGCACCAAGATACGCATTTTGTTGCGGGTAGTGTGCTGGTGTTGCACAACCCAGCAATACTTCACGGTGCGGATGGGAGCGAAGGGGTAACAGTGCAGACAGCCAGGTGGCGCCCCAGTCCATCAGTGTCACCGTCATGCCGCGGGTGTTATGCAGGGTCGTCAGGGTGAATGGCTGGCCGTCAGGTGCTAACGCGTTGAGATCGTTCAGCATAGGCCGGCTCCTTGTGAGGCGGTACAGACGTAGA
This sequence comes from Serratia sp. NPDC078593, assembly GCF_050268245.1. Classification (NCBI taxonomy): domain Bacteria; kingdom Pseudomonadati; phylum Pseudomonadota; class Gammaproteobacteria; order Enterobacterales; family Yersiniaceae; genus Serratia; species Serratia sp. NPDC078593. The sequence continues at coordinate 219,589 of NZ_JBNNGK010000002.1, forward strand.
ACGTTTCCTGCAGGCCGTGGGATTGTTTGCGATATTCACGTTGTACTGTGGTGCGAACCGATGCGACTAACGCTTGTGGCATTAATGCCACGATGCAGCCGCCGAAACCGCCGCCGGTCATTCTTACGCCGCCACGCTCGCCAATCACATTTTTAACGATCTCCACCAGTGAATCGATCGGCGGCACAGTGATTTGAAAATCATCGCGCATCGAGGCGTGTGACTCCGCCATCAATTTTCCCATTAATGTTATATCGCCCGCCGCTAACGCCTCGGCGGCTGCCAGCGTGCGGTCGTTTTCGGTGATCACGTGGCGTGCGCGTTTAGCCACCAATGGGTCCATTTCATGCTGCATCGAGAAGAATTGCGCGGGGCGGACGTCACGCAGCGCCTTAACACCAAAGAAACGTGCTGCATCCTCACATTGTTGGCGCCGTGTGTTGTATTCGCTATCGACCAAGCCACGTTTAACATTGGAGTTAATGATCACCACGGCGACGTTTTTTGGCATCGGCACCGCGCGGGTTTCACGCGTTCGACAATCGATTAACATCGCGCTGTCCTGTCTGCCCATCGCTGAGATTAACTGATCCATAATGCCGCAATGACAACCGACGAATTGGTTTTCTGCTTCTTGACCGTTCAGGGCGAGAGCCACGCCATCGAGTGGTAATTGATACAGCGCCTGCATGGCCTGTCCGATCGCCACTTCTAAAGAGGCGGAGGAGCTGAGCCCCGCGCCCTGCGGCACGTTACCGCTGATGACCAAATCGGCACCGCCAAAATCGGCATTGCGCTGTTGCAAATGTTTGATGACCCCGCGCACGTAATTAGTCCACAGTAGCTCTGGATGGTGCGCTATCGGCCGATCGAGGGAGAAACAATCCTGTTGCTTATCGTAATCCGCGGCCAGTACGCGAATCTGGCGATCGTCACGCTTGGCGCTGGCGATGACCGTTTGGTAATTGATGGCACAGGGTAAAACGAAACCGTCATTATAATCGGTATGTTCACCAATCAGGTTCACCCGGCCGGGGGCCTGTACTGTTAGCGTGGGGGCATAACCGAAGCATTCAGTAAATACGCGTTGGGTGAAATTTTGCAAACTCATCGTCGTGCTCCTTACTCGGCTGGGGCCTCACGGTAATGAATATCACTCACCGCACGCAGGCGTTCAGCCGCTTGCTCCGCGGTCAGGTCACGTTGGGTTTCTGCCAACATTTCGTAGCCCACCATAAATTTCCGCACCGTGGCAGAGCGCAACAGCGGCGGATAAAAGTGGGCGTGCAACTGCCAATGCGCATTATCCGCACCGTTGAAAGGGGCGCCGTGCCATCCCATAGAATAGGGGAAAGAGCACTGAAACAGATTGTCATAACGGCTGGTGAGCTTTTTCAGCGCGACGGCCAAATCCGCACGTTGTGAAGCATCAAGATCGGTTATTTGTTGCATCGCCGCTTTCGGCAGCAATAACGTTTCAAACGGCCAGGCAGCCCAATAGGGCACGACGGCGAGCCAGTGTGCAGTTTCTACTACCGTACGGCTTCCGTCAGTACGTTCGCGCTGCACATAATCCATCAGCATCGTTGTGCCGTGCTGTTTGAAATAATCGCGCTGGTATCGATCCTCGCGTTCTGCTTCATTTGGCAGAAAACTGTTGGCCCAGACCTGTCCATGTGGATGCGGGTTGGAGCAGCCCATCGCCGCACCTTTATTTTCAAATATCTGCACCCATGGGTAGAGACGACCGAGCTCGGCGGTTTGCGCCTGCCAGGTAACGATGACCTGTTCAAGCGCCGCGAGCGTCAGTTCGGGCAAGGTTTTACTGTGGTCTGGCGAGAAACAGATCACGCGGCTGGTGCCGCGGGCGCTTTGGCAGCGCATCAGTGGATCGTGACTTTCGGGGGCTTGCGGGGTATCACTCATCAACGCGGCAAAATCGTTGGTGAACACATAGGTGTCTGCGTAATCCGGGTTTTTGTCACCGGTAGCCCGGGTGTTTCCGGGGCAAAGGAAACAGTCTGGGGCGTATTGGGGTAGTGATTGCGGCGTCAGCGATTCATGCTGGCCCTGCCAAGGGCGCTTGGCGCGATGTGGCGAAACCAGCACCCACTGCCCGGTTAATGGATTGAGACGGCGGTGGGGATGATCAATAGAATTAAAGTCCGTCATAACTCTTCCTTCAACTTGCCTAAGCGGCAAGTTGTTATCGTTTTCACTTGCCGCAATCCGGTATGGCCGGAGGGTGATGCACAATTTGTGGTTGAAAAGATAGCACGACTGCGGCAGGAAAAAGGTGATCTACGCCGAAAAATGGTATCGTTTACACGCACGGTAAAATGTGATTAATCGCTAGGTTAGCGCCTTACGGTATTTGCTTAGAAGGGGGTGACACGATAAAATAGCGGGAGTTGTGGTAGCGTTTTCATCCATAGTGCCGACAGGAAAATCCCTGCCGGCGTAGAAGGCTTATGGATGTTGATACATCGGATAGGTGAAGAACAGTAAATGCGTCAGATTCAAGCCAAAATGAAACGCAACGGGCACCCACAGGCGGCCGCTCCACATCCAGGCTAAGCCGTAGATCACTCCTGCCAGCGTGGCAAATGCCACCATCAGCATCCCCGCCGAAAAGTGCGCTGCACCAAATAATAGTGACACAATGATAAGCGCCGGATAAGCGCCTAGCCATTGGCCTAACCGTTGCTGCAGATAACCACGAAATAGCGCTTCTTCTGCCAACGAGACAAAAAACACGTTAGCCATGACGAATGCTAAAATCCACGCAGGAAAATGGAGTTCGAACTTAAGCCCACCGAGCGCGACGGCTAACAGCAGCACTAACGGAACGCACACCACCAATATTAACCAAGCGCTAAAACCCACGTTTTTATCGGCTTTAGTCGCCTTGAATAAGGTGGGTAAACAGGCGAATAGCAAGAACGGCAGCAGTGCCTTATCGAAGTTGTAATACAGCGTAAAGGGTGCGCTAAGCGGGCCTGCTTTAGCATGATTGACCATGAGTGGGTTATTGAACCCCGGCACCAGATGGTAAAAGAGCGCCAGGCAACTGGCGATGAGGAAGACTTCTAATGCAATGGCGACGCCACGCTGTGCGCGGTACTGATGGCGCAACACTGCCGCGATGATGATGACCGCCAGGCAAGCCAGACTGAGTGGCGTGAGAACCTGATGATAGACCCCAAGTCCGGCGGATACCGCTAACATGGCCCAGGCGATCAGACGATTAAATGGCAAAAAAAACAATGAAGCCGAAAGTATGCCCCACATAACAGTTATCCCTTTAAGATTAATACGCAATATTCATTACCAAAAGCAGTCATTGCTAGATTGGTGCATCAATGAGCAGCGAATTGAGTGCTACAGCGGATAGTAGCACAAGCTAATACAAGGGAAGGTCGGTGCAGTGAGGAAATGAGTATCAGTCCGGCTGCTGATGGGGTTTGGGCTGCGCAAATCAGGATGAGTGGGGGCACCTCTCATCCTGCGAACGTTACGCTAAGGTAGCGCAGTGATAACGATAGCCTTTGTCTGTCGGGATGAAACTGAGGCGATGGGTGATGCATTGCGGAGCATCTTCGGCGTGATGTGAAACAAACAGCAATTGAGTGCTGCCTTGGGCGATCAGCACGTCGATAAAACGCCGTACTAACTGGCGGTTGAGCGGATCTAATCCTTGCAAAGGTTCATCCAGAATCAGCAATGCCGGATGTTTTACTAAGGCACGGGCGATCAGCGTTAAACGCTGTTGCCCCCAAGACAGGCTTTGGAACGGCGCGTCGCCAAGCGCGCCATCAAATCCGAGTAACGTTAACCACCGATCGGTAAGTTGACGTTGGCGATCGGAAACGGCCTGATAGAGGCCGATCGAATCGAAGAAACCGGAGGTAATGACGTTACGTACGCTGCTGCTGACGCGATAATCCAAATGCAGGCTACTGCTCACGTAACCGATGTGGCGTTTAATTTCCCAGATGGTTTCGCCACTGCCGCGACGTCGACCGAACAGCGTGAGGTCATTACTGTAACCTTGCGGATGATCGCCGGTAATCAGGCTGAGTAAAGTGGATTTACCCGCGCCGTTGGGACCGACAATCTGCCAGTGCTCCCCAGGGTTTACCTGCCAACTGAGGTGATCGAGTATCGGTTGGTCGTTATAGCTGACGACGCCGTCGCGTAGAATAATCAACGGTTGCTCGGCCGACAATGCCGGTTTTTGCTGTGGATCGTCGGCTTCCGGCAACGCTAAACCATGCAGTTTTTCACTGTGCGCCAACTGCGCGACCAACGCATGACGCATTATTTGTTGGCGTGGGCCGCGGTTGACCAAGGTGCAGTCGGCCACAATACCCACCTGTTGAACGAAATCGGGGATTTCATCGAAACGGTTCAACACCAATACCAGCGTGTAGCCCTGTTGCGAGAGCGTTGCCAGTAGAGTTGCCAGTTGCGCACGTGCATCAACATCTAACCCATCGAACGGTTCATCCAGTATCAATAGATCGGGTTGAGGCATCAGTGCGCGGCACAGAAGGGTTTTGCGGGTTTCACCGGTCGACAGGTATTTAAAGCGACGGTCAAGCAGAGCCGTGATGCCGAACTGTTCCGCCAGTTGTGCGCAGCGAGCGGCATTGTTAACCTCTTCCTGAATGATCTCGGCGGTAGTGCGGCCAGTATCCTGTTCATTGGGGCTGAGTAGATCGGTATTGTTGCGTTGCCACTCGTCACTGACCAATTTTTGCAATTGTTCGAACGAAATCCGCACCACATGTTGAAAACCACTATGGCGTTCGCCGCTCAGTTGCGGTAGCTCATCAGCGAGCGCGCGCGCCAGCGCTGATTTGCCACTGCCATTAGCGCCGACGAACGCCCAACTGTCGCCTGCATGAATCGCCAACGTGTCTAGCGTCAGCGTGCGGGTATCGCTTAAGCGGAATGAACCTTGCGTAATGTGCAACGACGACATCGCCTGTTCCTTTTTTTGCAATCATTGGGTTTAGAAATAGGCGCATCGACGGTGGATGTCAATTGACAAAACTGCAACGAGACATTGCATTTAACACAGCGTGGCGATAATGACGCGATCGGCGTTAAACAGGGCATTTACCGGCATGCCAGGCCGCAGCCGGAGTTGCTGCAACTCGTGGTTAGTGAGCGTGGCGCATAAGCATTCTCCGCCGGTCAAACTCACCAACACTTCGCTGTGTTCGACGCCCGGCTGAATGTTAGCCACGTTGCCACTCAAGGCGTTATCTGCCGCACCGGATAATGCGGGGTCGGTATTCAGTTTTATCCACGGCGCTTTAATCAGCGCCAGCACTTCTTTGCCGGGCGACAATCGCAGACGATCGGCGCTTTGTGCGGTGACGGCGGCGCACAGGCGTGTTTGTCCGTCGGCCAGCAGCAGGTGAATGTGTTGCTGCACCTGCTGATGATCGCGCTCCACAACTGTGGCAAAAAACTGGTTGCGCGCACTGGTTTGCAGTGAAAAACGTGAAATAGCACCGAGCAGGCTGTCGAGCGGTAAATTGTCTTCCTGGTGAAGTACGTCAAAGGCTTTTTGCTGGATTTGACCGAGTAAATCATACAATTGAATGAGTCGCTGGCCGTAACGCGTGACCTGCGCGCCCCCTCCGCCTTTTCCCCCGGTCGCACGTTCCACCACGGTGTGCTCCGCCAACTGATTCATTTCGTTAACGGCATCCCAAGCGCTTTTATAACTGATACCCGCCAGCTTGGCGCCTTGGCTGATCGAACCGGAATGCATGACCTGTTTAAGCAGCGCGATACGGCGTGGATCGGCAAACAGTTTCTGCTGGAGCTTGAGAGTAAGAAGAATTTCGGCCTGCATGATCCATCCTGTCGGCAACATAAGGTTATGGTTGTGATTGTCGCCGATCTGGCGTTTAGCGCCAAATCGTACTGCTTTCAGCACATTTGGCTGAGGATAAATTTCCCCGTTTGTTACACTACCGGCGTTTTTAGCGTGAACGTATATACCCAAGATAATTCGAGTTGCTTGTAGGCGGCAACTGAATGAGCATCTGTGACGAGGGTGACGGAAGGCAGCCAACACCCAAGCAACTTGCAGTATGAAGGGGATAGCCAAAATGAGACGAGTTGCGTCGTAATGGACGTCAGTGAGTTGATCGGCAAGGAGGCCAGCAACGATACAGCTTGAAGTATGACGGGTATCGTTTACAGTGAATACTAAGTCGTCGTTTACCTACGCAGTGCAAGTGAGGCTACTATGTTGGAATTATTGAAGAGTCTGGCGTTTGCCGTCATTATGGTGCCGGTGGTTATGGCCGTCATTCTCGGTTTGATCTACGGTTTGGCAGAAGTGTTCAACATCTTCTCTAAAGCGGGTCCATCAAAAGAAAAACGCAGCTAATACCCTTTCTGACAACCGCCGACGTGTTCGGCGGTTGCCGCTTAAGTTTCCCCTCTGTTTGCCGATATAGATCTTAATTCCTTGATAAACCGCATGACAGGCTTTGGTTTGACGTTATATTATTTTTTATATAACGAAAACAATCCTGACATTTGACTGGCGGAGAGAACATGAAACAGCAATGGGCTAAATGGCTTGGCGGGATGGTATTGGCATCGGGTCTGGTGATGCAGGCAGCCGCTGCCGAAAAAATTACCGTTTTTGCCGCAGCGTCACTGACCAACGCGTTGCAAGATATCGCAGAACACTATCAGCAAGGCAAAAGCGTACGGATCGTCACATCTTTCGCTTCTTCGTCCACGTTGGCGCGCCAGATAGAGCAGGGGGCGCCAGCCGATCTGTTTATTTCCGCCGATCAGCAATGGATGGATTACGCCATAGATAAACAACAGATGGTGAAAGAGAGCCGTTATACGCTGCTGGGTAATGATTTGGTGCTGATTGCCGCAAAAGAGAGCAAACGCGAACGCATCACGATTACGCCGCAAACTGACTGGCGCCGATTATTGGCTGGCGGCCGTTTGGCGGTAGGCGATCCGGATCATGTACCCGCCGGCATTTATGCAAAAGAAGCGTTACAGCACCTGAAAGTATGGTCACAGTTGGCACCGACCTTGGCGCGCGCCAATAATGTTCGCAGTGCAATGGCGTTGGTGGAGCGTCAGGAGGCGCCATTGGGAATTGTTTACGGTTCGGATGCGGTTGCCAGTGATAAAGTGCAGGTAATCGGTCTATTCCCGGCCAGCAGTCATAAGCCAGTTGAATACCCAATGGCGATCGTCAAAGGACATGACATCCCGACCGTGAGCGCTTTCTACACTTACCTGAAAAGCCCGCAAGCGGCAGCTATCTTTCAACGTTACGGATTTTCCCCACGCCAATGATTCTGAGCGAGTACGAGTGGCAGGCGGTTGAACTGAGCCTGAAAGTGTCGAGTCTGGCGGTAATCTGCAGTTTGCCGCTGGGTATTTTGCTGGCCTGGATCTTGGTGCGTTGTGATTTTCCGGGTAAGTCACTGCTGGACAGCATTATCCATTTACCGCTGGTGTTGCCGCCGGTGGTGGTGGGGTATTTATTGCTGATCGCGATGGGGCGGCGTGGCGTCATTGGTGAATGGTTGTATCACTGGTTTGGCTTTAGTTTCAGCTTTAGCTGGCGCGGTGCGGCTTTAGCCTCGGCGGTTGTGGCGTTTCCTCTCATGGTACGTGCTATTCGGCTGGCGCTAGAGGCGGTGGATTGCCGCTTAGAGCAGGCAGCACGTACGCTGGGGGCGGGGGCGTGGCGGGTGTTTTTCACCATAACATTGCCGTTGTCGCTGCCTGGGGTGATCGTCGGAGTGGTGCTGGCCTTTGCCCGATCTTTGGGCGAGTTTGGTGCCACCATCACCTTTGTTTCCAATATTCCCGGTGAGACACGCACCATTCCGTTGGCCATGTACACACTGATCGAAACGCCCGGTGCGGAAGCTGCGGCTGCGCGGCTTTGCGTGATGGCTATTGTGTTGTCATTAGTGTCTCTAATGGCGTCAGAATGGTTGGCTCGCTGGGGCCGCAAACGGATGGGAGGGTGAATGTTAACGCTGGATTTCAGTCAACGGCTGGGTGAGTTGCAGCTTGATATACAAACCACGTTACCAGCGCAGGGGATTACCGCAATTTTTGGCCTTTCCGGCGCGGGTAAAACCTCGCTTATCAACGCCATTGGGGGCTTAACCCGGCCAGATCGCGGCCGCATCGTGCTGAATGACCGTACGCTGGTGGATACCGCGACCGGTCTATTCCTGCCCGCAGAGAAACGTCGCATTGGTTATGTATTTCAAGATGCGCGCCTGTTTCCGCATTATCGGGTGCGTGGCAATTTGCAATATGGCATGGCGGCATCGATGCGCCCTCAGTTTGAGACCATTGTCGAACTCTTGGGCATTGCGCCACTGCTTAATCGATTACCGCTGACGTTATCCGGCGGCGAAAAACAGCGGGTGGCGATTGGCCGGGCGCTGTTAACCGCGCCGGAACTCTTATTGATGGATGAACCGCTGGCTTCGTTGGATTTGCCACGTAAACGTGAGCTGCTACCGTATCTGGAGCGCTTGGCGCAGGATGTGAATATTCCGATTTTGTACGTCAGCCACAGCCTGGACGAGATTTTACGTCTTGCCGGACAGGTGCTGGTGTTGGATAACGGGCAGGTGTTGGCCTGCGGGGGATTGGAAGAGGTGTGGGCCAGCAGCGCCCTGAGGCCGTGGTTACAGCGTGAGGATCAAAGCAGTGTGCTGCGCGTGAGCGTCATTGAACACCATGAACGCTATGCGATGAGCGCGCTTCGGCTCGGCGACCAGCGTTTATGGGTTAGCCGTGTGAGTGCACCTGTTGGCAGCTTACTGCGTATTCGTATCAATGCAGCTGATGTTTCGTTGGTATTGCAGCCTCCCAAAAACAGCAGTATTCGTAACATACTACCCGCTCACGTTGTGGAATGTCTGGACGTTGACGAGCAAGTTGACGTCAAATTGGCGGTGGGTGACCACATATTGTGGGCGCGTATCACCCCGTGGGCGCGGGATGAACTGGCCATAAAGCCTGGTCAATGGGTGTACGCGCAGGTGAAAAGCGTGTCGATCAGCCGTGATGGTCGTTAGTTGAGGTTTTGACGCCCGCTTTTTACTACGTATTTAACTCAGGACATGGGTACGAATGACTTCTGCGATGCCGGGTTGCATATGATCGGCGATCATTAAGTCGGCACGTTGTTTAATGGCGTCATCCGCATTGCCCATGGCGACCCCGAGCCCGGCGGCTTCTAACATGCTCAAATCGTTATAGTTATCGCCAAATGCCACGACCTGATCCATGCTCAGTCCCTGTGCGAGCACCCATTGTTGCAAACGCTTACCTTTGCTGTTGCCGTGTTTGACGATATCAACATGATCGCGCCATGACCACTCGCACGTCAGCCCGAGCTCTGCCTCTACTTTTTCAGCAAAGGTACGCAAAATAGAAATATCGACATGGGTCGTAGCCAGCTTCCAGATAGTCTGTGCCTGGTCAACGGCCTGCGTCAGGCAATCGACCTGCAATAGCGTCGGCCGTTGGGCGGCCGGTAGGGTTTCTGCCCATGCCAGTGAGCGGATTACGTGTCCGCTTGGTTCTTGATACAGCATGGCATTATCCACATACATCAATCCGTTAATATCACTCTGACTAAGTATGTTAAGAGCCTGTTTGACCTGTGATTTGGGCAGCGGATCGCAAGCTAGCACGTTGTTCTGCTGGTAGTCATACAAATAAGTACCATTACAGCAGATGACTGGCGTATCCAATTGCAGTGCCTGATAGAACGGATGGATGGCGACGTGATGACGGCCCGTCACCAGCACCACTTTAATACCTGCGACACGTGCAGCAGATAGGGCTGCCAGAGATTGCGGTAAGATACGTTTTTGCTTGTCAAGCAAGGTGCCATCTAAATCGAGGGCAATGACGCGGTAGCTCATAATAATCCCATTGTCGGTAGGCACAAAGGCCGATTCATCGCGGAACCGCGTGAAAAATAGATTAAGTTAGTGAAAGTATTAGACTGGGATCGCAAAAATGCAAGCTAGCCAAAATTAGCCGCTAATCTGAGGTTTATTCCAGTGTGCTGGCTGTTAATACAGCAGGGCTAGGTGCTCTTTTATATTAATTTTTTTGATACTTTGAGATTTATCGATACCTATCAAAGACGTCAGTAAACTCCCTTCACTGGTGGCCAGATGCTGTACCCGGTTGCCTTGTAATAAAAACCTACCCGACCGCAATGAAACACAGGGTTGTTAAGTCTCTGTTGTCAGGTAAGCTAGGGAAAACCGCACGATCTGAAACCGGTTTCAATCTTTCTCAGTAAGGAGCCACAATGAAGCAAATCGTTTACGTCGCCAGTCCCGAAAGCCAACAGATTCACGTATGGCAGTTAGATAACCTCGGTGCCTTGACGCTGTTGCAAACCGTCGATGTGCCTGGGCAGGTCCAGCCGATGGCGATTCATCCAGATAAAACCCACCTGTACGTTGGTGTGCGTCCGGCGTTTGGCGTCGTCAGTTACCGCATTGGCACCGACGGCCAGCTACAGCAAGCGGGTATGGCTCCACTGCCGGGCAGCCCGACCCATTTGTCAACTGACTTACAGGGGCGCTATGTGTTCTCTGTTTCTTACAGCGGTAACTGCGCCACTATTAGCCCCATTGGTCACGATGGGGTAGTGACGGCACCGCTACAGCAACTTGATGGTCTTACTGCGCCCCATTCAGCCAATATCGATCCCACCAACCAATTGGTGTTAATTCCGTGCCTGAAAGAAGATCGCGTACGGTTGTTCACCCTGAATCAAGCTGGTGAACTGGCGCCACACAGACAGGCTGATGTCAGCACCGCCGCAGGTGCGGGGCCACGTCATATGGCGTTCCACCATAATGATCAATACGCATATCTGGTAAATGAACTCGACAGCACGGTCGACGTGTTGGCGATCGGTGAAAACGGCCAAAAGTATACGACGGTGCAAACGATTGATGCGATGCCAGCCGGTTTTGACGACACTCGTTGGGCGGCGGATATCCACATCACGCCGAATGGCCGTTTCTTGTATATCAGTGACCGTACCGCCAGCATTTTGAGTGCCTTCGCCGTGTCGCAAGACGGCAGTACGCTGAGCGTTATCGGCCATTACCCAACGGAGCAGCAACCACGTGGTTTCAATATCGACCACAGCGGCCGCTTTATCATTTCCGCTGGGCAGAAATCTGACCATGTTGCGGTACATGAAATCGATCAAGAGAGTGGGAAACTGACAATGCTGGCGCGTTATCCGGTGGGCAAAGGCCCTATGTGGGTTAGCGTGTTGGCTAGATAATGGCAGGGGCGCGCGTGGCGTGCCCAATATCGTCACGGTGAGCATAATCAGCGGTATGTCACCGTGATGATAGCGCTGATCAAACGGTTAAAATGTACCTTGAACCCTATCATCGTTCCGTCTTGCAACTCATGGCTGCTTAAACGAAAAGTTATGGTGACTCCTCATCACTAATCAATCAGAAAGACCAAACTCGATCGTTTTAACATCATTACATCAGCTTTACACGATCGACGTGTGCTTGAGTCATCAAATAAGTTAACATTGTTTACACAATTTTATCTTCAGCGCGGCAACCTGCGGGGTACTTAAGCTAAGTCATCATGATTTCACTAAAAAAACGCACGCCGTGGTTTAGTTGGCTGCGGCGATGGGCCAAAGGTATCAAGCGAGACATTGTGGCGCTGTGGTTGGCGGCGCGTGACCGCCGTACTCCGTGGTATGCCAAACTGATTGCTTTGCTAGTGGCGGGTTATGCAGTTTCGCCGATCGATTTAATCCCGGATTTTATACCGGTATTAGGTTATATAGATGATGTGATCATCATTCCATTAGGTATCTTGCTGGCGGTGCGTTTGATCCCCAAACCCTTGATGGTGGAACTACGCGAAACAGCGCAACGGCGCATTGATAATCCCCGCGGTCGGTTTGCGGCGTTCGTCATTATTGTGTTATGGATTCTGTGTTTGATAGTACTGGCCCGTTATCTGGACCAGCACTGGTAATACTCATGCTACCGCAGCGGCGATCGCAGCGGTTAGACGGCTCAGTTGTTGCGGTTGGATGATGTACGGTGGCATCAAATAGATCAGTTTACCAAAGGGACGAATCCAGACGCCGCACTCAACAAAATGGCGTTGTAATTGCGCCACATCAACCGGTTCATTCATTTCCACTACGCCAATCGCCCCCAGCACACGCACGTCGGCCACGTTGGGCGATGCTGCCAGCGGTAACAGTTGCTGTTTGAGCTGGGCTTCGATCGTGGCGACCTGTTGCTGCCAATGGTTTTCTGCCAGCAGCGTCAGGCTGGCGTTGGCGACCGCGCAGGCCAGCGGGTTACCCATAAACGTCGGGCCGTGCATAAAGCAACCGGCTGCGCCATTGCTGATGGTTTCAGCGACGTGGCGAGTTGTCAGGGTGGCGGACAGTGTCATATAGCCGCCGGTCAACGCTTTACCCAAACATAAAATATCCGGCGTGATATCGGCATGTTCACAGGCAAACAGTTTACCCGTGCGGCCAAAACCGGTGGCGATCTCATCGGCGATCAACAGAACGTCGTAGCGGTCGCACAGTTCGCGCACGCGGCGTAAATAGCTGGGATGATAAATCCGCATGCCGCCCGCTCCTTGCACCACGGGCTCAAGGATCACTGCCGCAACCTCCCCGGCATGCTGTTCCAACAAGGCGGCAAACGGTGCGATATCTTGTTCATCCCACTCGCCATCAAAGCGGCTTTGCGGCGCGGTAGCGAACAGGTGCGGCGTCAAATAACCGTGATACAAACTGTGCATCGAATTATCTGGATCGCATACCGACATCGCACCAAAGGTGTCGCCGTGGTAACCGTGGCGTAGCGTGAGAATACGCTGGCGCTTTTCGCCGCGCGCCTGCCAGTATTGCAGTGCCATTTTTAACGAGACTTCGACCGCCACCGAGCCCGAGTCGGCTAAAAACACACATTCTAATGTTGAGGGTGTCATCTCGACCAGCTTGCGACACAGCGCGACGGCGGCCGGATGGGTAATGCCGCCAAACATCACATGAGACATTTTTGCCAATTGTTCGGTCGCGGCCTGATTCAACTGCGGATGATTATATCCGTGAATCGCAGCCCACCACGACGACATACCGTCAATCAATTGACGGCCATCACTCAATTGCAATTCAACCCCGAAAGCCGCCTCTACGGGATAGCATGGCAGGGGATGACTCATAGAAGTGTAAGGGTGCCAGATGTGGCGTTGATCAAATTCGAGGTCGTTCGTAGAGAGAGACATACTTGTAAACCAAACATATTACCGAAAGGTTGACAGTATAGTCACAATATCTAAACTGACGACACTTTTTTCATTTTGGAGACGCCGTGATGGCCGATCGCATTCACTGGACAGTGGGGCTTGCCCAGGCCCTGTTTGATAAACCTTTACTCGAATTATTGTTTGAAGCGCAAACCGTTCACCGTCAGCATTTTGATCCCCGCCAAGTGCAGGTCAGCACGTTGCTGTCGATTAAAACCGGTGCCTGTCCGGAAGATTGTAAATACTGCCCACAAAGTTCACGTTACAAGACCGGGTTGGAATCAGAACGTTTAATGCAGGTAGAGCAGGTATTGGAATCGGCTCGTAAGGCCAAAGCCGCGGGGTCAACCCGTTTTTGCATGGGCGCCGCTTGGAAGAATCCGCACGAACGTGACATGCCGTATTTGCAGCAGATGGTGCAGGGCGTGAAAGCGATGGGGATGGAAACCTGTATGACGTTGGGTACGCTGGATGGTGCGCAGGCCGAACGTCTCGCTGAAGCCGGATTGGATTACTACAACCATAATCTGGACACCTCACCCGAATTTTACGGCAACATCATCACCACCCGCAGCTATCAGGAACGTTTGGACACCTTGGACAAAGTGCGTGACGCGGGGATTAAAGTTTGCTCGGGTGGCATTGTCGGCCTGGGAGAAACGGTGCGCGATCGTGCCGGGTTGTTAGTACAACTGGCGAACTTGCCGAAGCCGCCGGAGAGCGTGCCGATCAACATGCTGGTCAAAGTGAAAGGGACGCCGCTGGCCGATAATGACGATGTTGATCCTTTTGATTTCATTCGTACCATTGCCGTGGCGCGCATCATGATGCCTGCGTCCTACGTGCGTCTTTCTGCCGGCCGCGAACAGATGAATGAGCAAACGCAGGCGATGTGCTTTATGGCCGGTGCTAACTCGATCTTCTACGGTTGCAAGCTGTTGACTACGCCGAACCCGGAAGAAGATAAAGATACGCTGTTATTCCGTAAGTTGGGGCTTAACCCGCAGCAAACCACGACTGAACAGGGTGATAACCAACAACAGCAGGTACTGGCGCAGCAATTGCTGAATGCTGACACCGCTGAGTATTACAACGCGGCGCAGTAATGAGTTGGCAACAACGGATCGATCAGGCATTAGCGCAGCGGCGGCAGGCGGCAGCTTATCGTACGCGCCAGGTGAATGAGGGTGGCAATGGCCGCCATATTCGGCTCAACCAGCAGCAGTATCTCAATTTCTCGGGTAACGATTATCTGGGGCTGAGCCAGCACGCTGAGGTGATTGCCGCTTGGCAACAAGGAGCCCAGCAGTATGGCGTGGGCAGCGGCGGTTCTGGCCACGTCACCGGCTTTAGCCAGGCTCATCAGCAACTTGAATCACAGCTCGCGGATTGGCTGGGTTACCCGCGTGCATTGTTATTTATTTCGGGTTATGCGGCTAATCAGGCGGTGTTGGCAGCGCTCATGCAGGCAGACGATCGCATTGTGGCGGACAAACTCAGCCACGCATCACTGCTGGAGGCGGCGGCACACTCGCCGGCGCAGCTGCGGCGTTTTCGACATAACCAACCTACCTCGTTGGCGGATCTGCTGATGAAACCCTGTGTGGGGCAGCAGTTGGTGGTGACGGAAGGCGTATTCAGCATGGATGGCGACAGCGCACCGTTGGCGGCATTACACCGGCTCAGCCGTGAAAACGGTGCCTGGTTGATGGTTGACGATGCACATGGAATCGGGCTGCAAGGTGAACAGGGGCGCGGCAGTTGCTGGCAGCAAAACGTGCGCCCAGACCTACTGGTTGCAACCTTCGGCAAAGCATTTGGTGTGAGCGGCGCTGCGGTGTTGTGCGATGAGCCGTTAGCCGAATATCTGCTGCAATTTGCCCGTCACTTGATATACAGCACCGCAATGCCGCCCGCGCAGGCCTGCGCTTTACAAGCGGCATTGCACTGTGTGCAACAGGGCGATGAATTACGTCAGCGTTTGCAAGACAGCATTCGGCGCTTCCGGGCTGGTGTCGCCGGCTTACCGTTAACCCTGAGCGACTCATGTACCGCCATTCAGCCATTGCTGGTGGGGGATAATCAGCGAGCGTTAGATCTGGCGCAGGCGTTACGTCATCACGGTTTATGGGTTAGCGCGATTCGGCCACCCACGGTGCCGGCGGGCGGGGCCCGGTTGCGCATTACTCTGACGGCAGCACATCAGCCGCAGGATATCGATCGTCTGCTGGAGGTACTGCACGATGTCAGCGCCGGAATTTGTTGATAAACACGCCGTGGCCACGGCATTTAGCCGCGCGGCGACAAGTTATGATGCGGCAGCCGCGCTGCAACGTGAAGTTGGCGAGCACTTACTGGGGATGGGGGGCGATTATCCCGCTCAGCGGGTGCTTGATGCCGGCTGCGGCACCGGCTATTTCAGCCGGCGCTGGCGTCAGTTAGGTAAACAGGTCACCGCGCTGGATTTGGCACCGGGTATGCTGGCTTTCGCCCGGAGCCAAGGGGTGGCCGATGATTATTTGCTGGGGGATATCGAACATATTCCGCTTCCCGATGCCAGCGTCGATCTGAGTTTCAGCAGTTTGGTGGTGCAATGGTGCGGCGATTTATCGCGCGCGTTAGCGGAATTACGGCGGGTTACGCGTCCGGGCGGCGTGACGTTATTTTCCACGCTGGCGCAGGGATCATTGCATGAATTGGGTGATGCTTGGCAGCAGGTGGATGGCGAACGTCATGTGAATGCGTTCTTGCCATTGTCGGCGATTGAGGCCGCTTGTGCACCGTATCGCTATCGGCTTGAGCCGGTACGTCGCACGCTGAATTATCCCGATGTGATGACCTTAATGCGTTCGTTGAAAGGCATCGGTGCGACACATTTACATCAGGGGCGAGAGGCCGGTTTGCTGTCTCGCCGTCGTCTGGCGGCGCTACAAGCGGCGTACCCTTGCCAGCAAGGGCAGTTTCCACTCAGTTATCATGTGGTTTATGGAGTGATTTATGGCGATTAAGCGCTGGTTCGTGACCGGCACCGACACCGAAGTGGGCAAAACCGTGGCGAGCAGCGCGTTGCTACAGGCGGCACAATTGGCGGGTTATCGCTGCGCCGGCTACAAGCCGGTTGCTTCTGGCAGTGAAATGACGCCGGAAGGTTTACGCAACAGTGATGCACTGGCATTACAAACTCACAGCAATGTGGCGTTGCGTTATGACGAAGTAAACCCTTACACGTTTGCTGAGCCGACCTCGCCGCATATTGTCAGTGCCGCATTGCAACAGCCGATCGAGTTTGTCCGGCTTTCCACCGGATTACAGCAGTTGGCGCAACGAGCGGACTGGCTACTGGTTGAAGGGGCGGGCGGTTGGTTCACGCCATTGAGCGACACCCATACCTTCGCCGATTGGGTACAGCAGGAGCAGTTGCCGGTCATTCTGGTGGTGGGCATGAAGCTGGGTTGCATTAATCACGCGGTACTGACTGCGCAGGCGGTGCAACAGGCGGGATTAACGCTGGCGGGTTGGATTGCCAACGACGTGACGGCTCCGGGCCTGCGCCATCAGGAATATCTGGTCACGCTGCGCCGTATGCTGCCCGCGCCATTTTTGGGTGAGATCCCGCATTTGCCGCAGGCGGAAAGCCAACCGCTGGGGCAGTATCTGGATTTATCCACGTTATAGCCAAGATAATTCGAGTGGCTTGTAGGCGGCAACTGATAAGTCCCGGGGAGCATAGCCGACTCTGCGACTAGGGGGAAGGAAGGCAGCCAACCCCCAAGCCACTTGAAGTATAAAGGGTATATAACCAAAGGGATGGCGTCGCGATGGCCATCCCATTGCATCACACCGCCAGATAAGCCTCGATCAGCGACGCATCCAACTGTTCTAGCGTGCCGTTGGCCACATTGCGGCCTTTATCTAGCAGGCAGAAGCGATCTGCAACGCGCCGAATAAACGGCAATTTATGCCCGACCAGCAAAATGGTGATACCCCGTTCGCGATTCAACTGATTAATCGCATTGCTGATTTCTGCGGCAATGGTGGGTTGAATACCAGCGGTGGGCTCATCCAAGATCAGTAATTCTGGCTCTAGCACTAGCGCCCGGCTAATGGCTAATTGTTGCTGTTCGCCGTCCCCCAAATCGCCAGCCCGCCGGGTTAGCATCGCGTGCAAATTCGGGAACAAATGAAAAATCAATGGCGGGATGCGGCGGTTTTTATCGCGCCCGGCCAGTAACGCTACCTGCAAATTCTCTTCGACGCTGAGTTGCGAAAATATTTGGTGCCCCTGCGGAACATAACTAATGCCGAGTGCGGCACGTTTTTCCACCGGTTGTCGCAGCAGATTTTGTGGGGGTTCGTCAGGCCGTTGCCAAATCATACTGCCACTGACGATCGGCAGATGCCCCATAATACAGTTGACCAACGTGGTTTTTCCGACGCCGTTGCGTCCCAGCAGCGCCGTACATTGGCCGCGTGGCAGTTCCAAGTTGATATCCCATAAGGTATGGCGTTGTCCGTAAAATTGATTGACTGAACGTAGGATTAACATTCGGCATTCTCCTCAAAGACCGGTTTATCACTCATCGACCCTGTGCTTCCGTACTTTTTTCCTTCCCTCGCGGTTAGCGATTTCTTTCCCGAGTGCGTTAACGTCCAGAATAAAATGCCGTTTCTCGCTTTCTATAACATCAGGGCGGATTTGGGCTAAACAGACAATCTACCGTCAAAAATGATGCTTTGTGGCTGAATGTTGTCCTTATCACGTCTTTCTGAGGCTGAAGCCTGTTTTTCATCGGCGATGGGCGCGAAAGCGCCAACAGATAATTCTGTTGTTTCTTGCCGATCTTGAATCTGTCTGTACTTTGCTTGCTAGGGCATGTTGCAACTCTCAGGCCAACTTTTATGGACTGGCTATTGGGCAGGTTTATTATGGCGATGTTAAGCGGAAAGCGCAGGGTGACAGGCTCAGAGGTCATGGGTGAAATATCGTCAAAAGTTAACCCGGACATTTTTTGCACTTTTCCAGTGCCACAAAACGGCGGGATGGTGCAAGCCTTAGCGGCTAATTATTGAAGATTGCTGAGTCACAACAAAACCTTGGATAATTCTTAATTTGGCAAGGGGGCTTTTTAGTCTTTATCGGCATAACTACCGCCATAAAAGTGTAAAAAAATAACTAAAAAAGCTAACCCGGAGCAATTAACAGGGAAAAAGTGATTTTTCTGCAACTCCCGTGGTTGGCGGGGCGGTGAGAGTTATCCACTATTCCTGTGGATAACCTTGTGCATTAGATTTAGAAAAGCGCTCTAAAGCGAGAGCGGACGCGGGTTGTCTGCGCATTGTCCGGATTCTCGTCTTTTTATTAATTTTGTTTAATTTCAGTAAGTTAGTTAAAATCAATATGTCATTGCGATGAAAGATCTTCTCCGCGCGGTTTTTCATCATGCTGCTATCGAAAAGTTAATTCGTGACAGAATCTGGGGATAAAACGGTTATTGACAATAAAATTGTCACGGTATTGTAACGCTTACGGTGCAGCGGCAATATTTCACCGCGCAATAAAGCAACGAATACGCTTGAAGCTGGTTTTATATCCAGTATCATACGCAGTGGCGAAAATCATGACGGCTTCCCATACTTAGAGGCCGTACTCAGTGGGCATCAGCATCGCTAACCGTTTGAATAGGGATCGGCCGCAGGGAACAATGCGGCGACGAAAAAGATGAAGGGTATATGAGTAAACTTTTTAAACTGCATTCCGATTTCAAACCGGCTGGCGATCAGCCGGAAGCGATACGTAAGCTGGAAGACGGCCTGGAAAACGGCCTGGCGCACCAGACGCTATTGGGCGTAACGGGGTCGGGTAAAACATTTACCGTCGCTAACGTTATCGCCGATCTAAACCGGCCGACTATGGTGTTGGCACCGAACAAGACGCTGGCGGCGCAGCTGTACGGTGAGATGAAAGAATTCTTCCCGGATAATGCGGTAGAATATTTTGTCTCTTATTACGATTACTATCAGCCAGAAGCCTACGTACCGAGCTCAGACACCTTTATCGAGAAAGATTCCTCAGTGAATGAGCATATTGAACAAATGCGCCTGTCGGCTACCAAAGCGCTATTGGAACGGCGTGATGTGGTGGTGGTCGCCTCTGTTTCGGCGATCTATGGCCTGGGCGATCCGGATCTGTACCTGAAGATGATGTTGCATCTCACCAAAGGTATGATCATCGATCAGCGTGCGATCCTGCGCCGATTGGCGGAGCTGCAGTATACGCGCAACGATCAGGCGTTCCAACGCGCGACGTTCCGGGTTCGTGGGGAGGTGATCGACATCTTCCCGGCGGAATCAGACGAATTGGCACTGCGGGTTGAACTGTTTGACGAAGAGGTCGAGCGTTTGTCGTTGTTTGATCCGCTCACAGGTCAGGTTGAACAGGTCGTACAG
This sequence comes from Serratia sp. NPDC078593, assembly GCF_050268245.1. NCBI lineage: Bacteria > Pseudomonadati > Pseudomonadota > Gammaproteobacteria > Enterobacterales > Yersiniaceae > Serratia > Serratia sp. NPDC078593. The sequence continues at coordinate 239,422 of NZ_JBNNGK010000002.1, forward strand.
CGCTTTACCATTTATCCGAAATCGCACTATGTCACACCGCGGGAGCGCATCCTGCAAGCGATGGAAGAGATCAAGGTCGATCTGGCCGATCGCCGTAACGTGTTGCTAGCGAATAATAAATTACTGGAAGAACAGCGTTTGACGCAGCGTACGCAGTTTGATCTCGAAATGATGAATGAATTGGGCTATTGCTCAGGGATTGAAAACTATTCACGTTATCTTTCTGGCCGTGGCCCGGGTGAGCCGCCACCGACCCTGTTCGATTATCTGCCCGCCGATGGTTTACTGGTGGTGGACGAATCGCACGTGACCATTCCGCAGATTGGTGGCATGTACAAAGGCGACCGATCGCGTAAAGAAACGCTGGTGGAGTATGGGTTCCGCTTGCCTTCTGCGCTGGACAACCGCCCGATGCGTTTTGAGGAGTTTGAAGCGCTGGCGCCGCAAACCATCTATGTCTCCGCCACGCCGGGCAAATATGAACTGGAAAAATCCGGGGGCGATATCATCGATCAGGTGGTGCGGCCGACGGGGCTGTTGGATCCCGAAGTGGAAGTGCGCCCAGTGGCGACGCAGGTTGACGATCTGCTGTCGGAGATCCGCAAGCGCGTCGCGATCAACGAACGCGTATTGGTGACGACACTGACCAAACGTATGGCGGAAGATCTCACCGAGTATCTCGAAGAGCACGGCGAGCGGGTGCGTTATTTGCACTCGGATATTGATACCGTTGAACGTGTCGAAATCATTCGTGATTTGCGTTTGGGCGAGTTTGACGTATTGGTGGGCATCAACCTATTGCGTGAAGGGTTGGACATGCCGGAGGTATCGTTAGTCGCGATTTTAGACGCCGATAAAGAGGGCTTCCTGCGTTCAGAACGCTCACTGATTCAGACTATTGGCCGTGCGGCACGTAACCTGAACGGTAAAGCGATTCTGTATGGTGACAGAATTACCGATTCGATGGCGAAAGCGATCGGCGAAACCGAACGTCGTCGCGCCAAACAGCAGGCCTTTAACCAAGAAAACGGCATTGTGCCGAAGGGATTGAACAAGAAAATTGCGGATATTTTGCAATTGGGTCAACCTTCAACGCGTGGTAAGGGCAAAGGTAAGGGCAAGGCGACAGAAAGCGCGGCGCAGTATCAGAATCTGACGCCTAAAGCGGTGGATCAAAAGATTCGCGAGCTGGAGGCACAAATGTATACCCATGCGCAGAATCTGGAGTTTGAACAGGCCGCGGCGCTGCGTGATGAAATTCATCAGTTGCGTGAGCAATTCATTGCGTTATCGTGAGCCAGACGCCAGCCGCGCAGTCAATTGACAACATCCTTGCTGCCCCCGTATGGTGTGCGGCCAAATTGCATGATGAGTCGCTGATATGACCGCACATACCTCCAAAGATCCGCTGCACGGCATCACCTTGGAACAGTTATTGAACAAATTGGTGGAGCATTACGGTTGGCCCGGGCTGGCCGATCGCATCCGTATCAACTGCTTTAGCAGCGATCCGAGCATCAAGTCCAGCCTGAAGTTTTTGCGCCGTACGCCGTGGGCACGTAAGCAAGTAGAAGATCTTTACATCAGTACGGTTAACCAAAACCCTTGGTATCAGGGGAAAGATTAATGCCGTGCCGCCAGTTTGATTAGTGCCTGGTCGAGTGCCTGACGCAGTAACTGGCGGTCGTGGCGATACGGTATGTCGTGTGCTTCAAGGTTTTGTTGAATGACTATCCGATCCTGAACCGATTGGGTATCGACAGACGGGCTAGTAATAACGGCGTTAATCATTTTACGGCCAATCTTCTCTTCCATCAGTTCCAGCCTGTCTTTTATCGATAGCGCCGCTGCGGCTACGCTTAACTCACGCCCTAAGTTATCGATATAAATCATGTTGGCGCTGCTGCGCCGTAACGCCTGAGTGAGATCGTCGAGTAACAGCAGTGGCATCAGACTGGTGAGAAAACTGCCGGGGCCGATGAGCAGCAAATCCGCTTGGGCGATGGCCTCCACCGCTTCTCGTGTTGCATGTACATGTGGCGAAAGCATTAATTCCTGTGGCATAGCGGTGAGTTGATCAACATTCACTTCGCCGTAAACATGGTTGCCTTCATGATCGTGCGCCATCAGATCCACCGGTTGTTCCGACATCGGGATCAGCGCGGCGTCGACTTTCAACAGGTTGCGTACCAGATTGATCGCTTCCAGCGGCCGAACGCTGAGGTGATCTAACGCTTTGAGCATCAGATTACCCAGGTTATGACCCGACAGCTCACCGTTACCGCTAAAACGGTATTCAAACATCGCGGAGGCGACGCTCGGTTCGGTGATCAATTGATTCAGACAGTTGCGGGTATCGCCCCAGGCAATACCGCCCTCAGAGCGGCGGATACGTCCGGTTGAGCCACCGTTATCGGTGGTGGTGACAATGCCGGTTAAACGCGAGCCTAACGATGACAATGACGACATTACGCGGCCAAGGCCGTGGCCACCGCCAAGTGCGACGACTCTGTCGAGATCGGCAAGGGTACGATTACGCATAAGTTTCCTTCTTCCGGCCCATCGTTGACTGGGCTGGCTATTACTGAACTGAATGACCGGCAGATGCCAGCCCTGCTTCATGTTGCCACGGTGTGATTCTGCGTTTAGGGCCTGCTGGGGCTTATCTTCCCGCAGCATCAGCCAGAGTTTGCTGCATCAGCTTGCTGGCTCAGTCCTCATTCACGACTCAACATACCGTTAGCGGGCGCATTGCCATCAAAGGGGCTGTTACTGCGCTGCAACTCGAATTATTTGGCGCATAAAGTAGCGGATTTGGCGCAAAAAGGCGAAAAATAGTGCCTTTCGCGTGATGCTAGTCAATTCACCTGTGCTGTGCCCGGTTATCATAACTAACGTGTTCTACACACGAATAAAAGCGCTGTATATAGAGTTACATAGCGAAATTACGCGTTGGCTATCGTCGCTGTTTGGCGCTAGAATTCTGTGTTAACCACGGTTTCGTTGCGGTTGTTTTAGACGACTGTAATTGAGATCAATACTCCTAGCCTTTGGGCCTACGTCGTTCCGCTGGAACGATATGGCGTTTGGGCCGTGGCGAAGTTAGCCACCAGGGTGCGAGATAGAAATGTCTGCATCTCCCGTACTTGGAAAGGTGTTATGGTGCCACAACTTATTGATGCTTTTGAGCGCAAATTCTATTACCTGCGCCTGTCGATCACCGATGTGTGTAACTTTCGTTGCACCTACTGTCTGCCCGATGGCTACCAGCCAAGCGGCAGCCCTAATGCTTTCCTTTCACTGCCAGAAATCCGTCGTGTTAGCCGGGCATTTGCTGAACTCGGTACTGAAAAAGTGCGTCTTACCGGCGGTGAACCTTCATTGCGCCGGGACTTTATCGAAATTATTGCCGCAGTACGCGAAAATCCGGCAATTCGTCAACTGGCGGTGACCACCAACGGCTATCGTATGGCGCGTGACGTCGAACGTTGGCGTAACGCCGGGTTAACCGCCATTAATGTCAGTGTCGATAGTCTGGATGCGCGTCAGTTTCACGCCATAACCGGCCAAGATAAATTCCGTCAGGTCATGGAAGGCATCGATGCCGCCTTTACCGCGGGCTTCAGCAAGGTAAAGGTCAATGCGGTGCTGATGCGTGACGTCAATCATCACCAACTCGATACTTTCCTAAATTGGATTAAACACCGTCCGATCCAACTGCGCTTTATTGAGCTAATGGAAACCGGCGAGGGCGGAAAGCTGTTTCGTCAGCATCATGTGTCCGGTGATGTCATTCGCCTGCAATTAGAGCAGCAAGGTTGGCAGCGCCAACCGCGTGCTCGCAGCGATGGCCCGGCGCAGGTCTTCAGCCATCCCGATTATCAAGGTGAAGTTGGGTTGATCATGCCTTATGAAAAAGACTTCTGTGCCAGTTGTAATCGGCTACGCGTGTCTGCCATCGGCAACTTACACCTGTGTTTGTTCGGCGAACAGGGTATAACGCTGCGAGATTTGCTGGCTAATGATGAGCAATTGGATGCGCTAAAAGAGCGTATCCAGAGCGGATTGCTGACGAAAAAGCAAACCCACTTTTTGCATCAGGGCCACAGCGGTATAACGCAGAATCTCTCTTTCATCGGCGGTTGAGTCTCGCGGTGGCAAACGCACTAGGCATATCTTGGACAGGAGCAGACTTATGAGTCATGCCAGCAGTGAATTTATTCCGGCGCGTATCGCCATTCTGACCGTTTCTGATCGTCGCGGTGCAGCGGAAGATACCTCCGGTCAGTATCTGATGGAGGCGGCAAAAGAGGCCGGTCATCAGGTGGTGGCACGCGCTATTGTTAAAGATAATATTTATCAGATCCGTGCGCAGGTGTCCGCATGGATAGCCAGCGATGACGTGCAGGCGGTGTTGATCTCCGGGGGCACGGGCTTTACTGCGCAGGACAACACGCCGGAAGCGTTGTTACCGCTGTTCGATCGCGAAGTTGAAGGCTTCGGCGAGCTGTTTCGCATGGTGTCCTACGAAGAAATCGGTACCGCGACCCTTCAATCACGCGCCGTGGCAGGTATTGCCAATCAGACGGTGTTGTTTGCCATGCCGGGTTCAACGCGTGCTTGCCGTACCGCGTGGGAGCGCATCATTGAATCGCAGTTGGACGCGCGCCATCGCCCGTGCAACTTTCAGCCACATTTGAAAAAATAACCTTATGACACAGTTAACCCATATTAATGCGGCCGGTGAAGCACACATGGTCGACGTTTCTGCTAAGGCAGAGACGGTGCGTGAGGCGCGTGCCGAAGCGTTTGTTGAGATGCATGCCGCGACGCTCGCCATGATTGTGGACGGCCGCCATCATAAAGGTGATGTGTTCGCCACGGCGCGCATTGCCGGTATTCAGGCGGCGAAACGCACATGGGAGCTGATCCCCCTGTGTCATCCACTGATGCTGAGCAAAGTGGAAGTTCAACTGATTGCGCAGCCCGAGTATAACCGGGTGCGTATCGAAACCTGCTGTCGTTTGACCGGTAAAACCGGCGTTGAGATGGAAGTGCTAACCGCTGCGTCGGTAGCCGCGTTGACCATTTATGACATGTGCAAAGCGGTGCAGAAAGATATGGTCATTGGCCCGGTGCGGCTGCTAACGAAAAGCGGCGGTAAATCCGGGGATTTCGAGGCGGTATTATGATTACTGTTCTGTTTTTCGCGCAGGTGCGCGAACTGATCGGCACCGACAGCCTGAAACTGCCCGCAGAATTTGCCACTGTAGAGGCGCTACGTGAGGCATTGTGCCAACGCGGTGAGCGTTGGGCACTGGCGCTGGAGCCTGGCAAACTGCTGACGGCGGTAAATCAGGCGCTGGTTGCGGCGGAGCATCCGCTACAGGCAGGTGATGAAGTCGCTTTCTTTCCACCGGTAACCGGAGGTTAACAGTGGAAAATACCCGTATCCGCGTAGGGGCTGCCTGCTTTAATGTGGGTGATGAATATGCGTGGTTGGCGCAGTGCGACGATGACGGCGCGGTGGTGACCTTCACCGGCAAGGTGCGCAATCATAATTTGGGCGACAACGTCAGTGCGCTGACGCTGGAACACTATCCGGGCATGACCGAAAAGGCATTGGCGGAAATCGTGCGAGAAGCCCGCAGCCGCTGGCCGTTGCAGCGGGTTAGCCTGATTCATCGAATCGGCGCGTTATTCCCGGGGGATGAAATTGTCTTCGTTGGTGTGACCAGTGCGCACCGTAGCATGGCCTTCGATGCGGCTGAATTTATTATGGATTATCTGAAAACCCGTGCGCCGTTTTGGAAGCGTGAAGCTACTGAACAGGGGGAGCGTTGGGTTGAAGCGCGTGAGAGCGATCAACACGCGGCCAAACGTTGGTAACGTGCCTCCGCGGGTTTGCATTGTAGTTTGCCTAATACGCCCGTGAAGGTGTAGCTTGCGCGTCAACAGGCGCAACAAATCGATACGCTTGAGCGCGGCGTGCGATCTATTCTGTGGTACGCTTAGTATAGGTGGGGCTTTTCCCCGAACGTTTGTTTCACTTGCAAAAGGTAACCGTCATGGACCGATATCCGCGTTCTAATGGTTCGATCGTCGAACGTGCCGGCAGCGGCATTCAGGCTTATATGGCACAGGTTTACGGTTGGATGACCTGTGGCTTGCTGTTAACGGCCTTTGTTTCTTGGTATGCGGCGAATACGCCCGCCATACTGAATTTCATCTTTTCCAGCCAGATCACTTTCTTTGGCCTGATTATCGCGCAATTGGCGCTGGTGTTTGTTATTTCGGGTATGGTTAACCGTTTGAGCGGAGCGGTCGCAACGTCGTTGTTTATGTTGTATTCGGCGCTGACCGGACTAACGCTATCCAGCATTTTTATCGCCTACACCTATAGCTCCATCGCCAGTACCTTTGTGGTGACCGCCGGTATGTTCGGTGCCATGAGTCTGTACGGTTACACCACCAAACGCGATCTCAGTGGTTTTGGCAGTATGCTGTTCATGGCGTTGATCGGTATCGTGCTGGCTTCACTGGTAAATATCTGGCTGAAAAGCACGGCGTTGATGTGGGCGATTACCTATATTGGCGTGGTGGTGTTTGTCGGCCTGACGGCGTATGACACCCAGAAATTGAAAGCGATGGGCGAGCAGTTGAACGCCGATGACAAAGACAGCTTCCGCAAATATGCCATTGTCGGCGCACTGACGCTGTACCTTGATTTCATCAACTTGTTCCTGATGCTATTACGTATTTTCGGCAACCGTCGCTAAACTCTGCGCGTGATGGGAGGGGCCATACAGCCCCGACCATCAGAGCGAAAACAGGTGGCATTTTTATCACCTATTCAAGGCTCAGCCCACACTGGACTGAGCTTTTTTTACGCGATTTTTCGGCGGAACATGGCGTAGGCTACGCTGCCAGTGATGACGGTAATGGCCAACAGTGGCCATAGGCTATGCCAAATAATGCTGAAGCTGGCATCTTTGAGATAGATCTGTTTAGTAATGTCGGTGAAATGGCGGATCGGATTAGCCCAGGTCAAATTCTGTAACCACACTGGCATGTTTTCTACCGGTGAAACATAACCGGAAAGCAAAATCGCGGGCATCATGAATACAAAAACCCCAATGAATGCCTGTTGCTGGGTGGCACATAGCGCCGAAATTAACAGCCCAAAACCGACCAGTGACAACCCATAGATTAACATCGTGGCGTAGAACAGCAGCAATGAGCCGGCGAACGGGATCTGATATAAGAAGATGCCAATCAACAGGACGATCGACGCCTGAAATGTGGCGACAATCAGTGCCGGAACTGCTTTACCGATAAAGATCTGCCAAGTGGTGAGCGGCGAAACCAGCAATTGCTCCAATGTTCCTTGTTCGCGCTCTCGTGCCACTGACAATGAGGTAACAATCAACACGCCGATGGTGGTAATCATTGCAATCAATGACGGTACGACGAACCATTTATAATCCAGATTTGGGTTATACCAATTACGGACCACTAATTCGCTGTTGTTGGGTTTTGGACGTTCGCCAATCAACTCGTTTTGATAATCCTGTACTATCTGTTGCACATAGTTGGCCGCGATTTGTGCACTGTTGGAGTTACGACCGTCGAGAATTAACTGTAATTGCGCCGTATTGCCGCTGGCGATATCGCGTGAGAACTGCGCCGGGAAGCGAACCAGCAGCAGCGCTTTTTGATTGTCGATAGTGGTTTGAATTTCATGGGGGCTGCGTAGCAATAGGACATGACTAAAGGCTTTTGCTTTGGCGAAACGCTGGGTCAGTTCCACCGACGCATGGCCTGTGTCCTCGCTATAAATCGCGATGGTGGCGTTGGACACTTCCAGCGTGCCAGCAAAGGGGAACAGCAATACTTGCATAATCACCGGCAGTACCAAAATGGCACGCGTCTGTGGATCGCGCAGCAGCGCCTGCATTTCCTTGATAATCAATGTCCAAAGACGATGAAACATGCCTCTTTCCTTATTCGATCTAATCGAGTCGCCGCCGGGTTTTCCATGCCGTCAGGCCGATAAATACGATGGCTGAAGCGATTAAAAACAGCAGGTTAATGAGTAACGTAGCGCCAATGTTGCCAGCCAGAAACAGGGTTTGCAGCGTGCTAACGAAATAGCGTGCCGGAATGATATAGGTGACCGCGCGAACTATTGTGGGCATGCTGGCTATCTGGAAAATAAAGCCGGAAAGCATAATGGCAGGCAGAAAAGCGGCATTCAGCGCCACCATGGCTGCGTTGAACTGATTGCGGGTAACGGTGGAAATGAGCAAGCCCATGCCCAATGTGCTGATCAAGAACATGCTGCTGATGACGAAAAGTATCAGTAACGAACCGCGATAGGGCACGCCGAAGAGAAAAACCGACACCACCATGCACAGCACCATGGCGATCATGCCAAGGGCGTAATAGGGCACCAGTTTTGACAGTAATAATTCGCTGCGGGTGACCTGCGTCGATAACAACGCTTCCATGGTGCCGCGTTCCCATTCGCGGGCAACCACTAACGACGTCAAAATGGCACCGATCACCGTCATAATGATGGTGATCGCGCCCGGAATGATGAAGTGTTGGCTGATAGCTGCCGGATTGAACCAGTAGCGTAGTTGTAGCTCAATTAACGCTTTATCTTCGCGGCCAAGATCGCCAGCGCGCTGCTGTTGCCAGAGTTGCCAAACCCCTTGAGTATAACCTTGCACAAAGTTGGCGGTGTTGGGCTCACTGCCGTCAGTGATGATTTGGATCGGTGCCTGATCGAATGGGCGCGCCATATGTTGTGCAAAATCAACCGGGATCACTACCAAACCGCGTATTTCACCCGCCTGCATTTTCTGGATTAACGCCGGACGGTTGTCGCTGATGGTCGGCGTGATATACGGCGAACCGGCGAAGGCATTGACCAGATCGCGCGCATCTTCGCTTTGCTGCTCGACGAGGATCCCCAAGCGCAGTTTGCTGGAGTCCAGATTGATACCGTAACCAAAGATGAATAACAGCATTAACGGGATCAAAAAGGCGATGAGCCAACTACTCGGATCGCGCACTATTTGCCGCGTTTCTTTCAAGCATAATGCGCGCAAACGTCGCCAGGAAAAGCGGCTGTTATCAACGAGGCCGGGAATATCGTCCACAGTTGCTTTTTCGTTCACGGTTGCTCCTCCCGATCGTAACCTTGCACCAGTTCGATAAACGCGTGTTCCATGGACGGGTTCGGGTGGGTCTCGTTGGCGACCAGTTGCTTAAGATCGTCCGGTGTACCGGCGGCAATAATCTTGCCGCGATACACCAGCCCGATGCGATCGCAATATTCTGCTTCGTCCATAAAATGGGTGGTGACCATGACCGTGACACCTTTATCGACCATGCCGTTGATATGCAGCCAGAACTCGCGCCGCGTTAGCGGATCGACACCTGAGGTAGGTTCATCAAGAAACAGGATATCCGGTTCATGCATCAGCGCACAGGCCAACGCTAAACGCTGCTTAAAACCGAGCGGCAATGAGTCTGTGGTTTGGTTGAGGAGTGGGGAAAAATTGAACGCAGCGGACATATCGTTGATCTTTTTACGCTGCTGATTGCCGCGAAGCCCATAGACGCCAGAGAAAAACTTCAGGTTTTGCGCCACCGTCAGGTTGCCGTACAGGGAGAATTTCTGCGCCATATATCCTAAGTGCTGGCGCGCTTTACCCGAACTGGTTTTCAGATCCATATCAAGCACTAACGCCTTGCCGCTGCTGGGAACCAGTAGGCCACACATCATCTTGAATGTCGTGGATTTACCGGCACCGTTTGGGCCCAGCAAACCGAAAATCTCGCCGCGCTGAATTTTAAAATCGACATGATCGGTGGCGGCAAAATCGCCGAATTTTTTCGTTAAGTCTTGTGCTTCAATCACCGTTTCCGTGCTGTCACCTTCAACAGTGGGCATAATCTCTGCGAGCGCCGATTTACTGTTTGGCCCGCCGCCCAGCAGATCGATAAACGCATCTTCAAAGCGCGGCTCTGCCTCGGTCAGTTCAGCATCAGATAAATGCAGGTCGGTCAGCACCTGATGGTGATCGGCATCAGGTTTTAGGATCAGGCGTAAGTATTTGCCTTGGATCACGCCGTCGGTCACTGATGGTAAACAGATTGCGTGTTGTAGCAAAGCGCGGTGAGTCCCCGCGGGGGCATCAATTAAAATGGTGCGTCCGGCCATGCGCTGCGTCAGCGCTTTGGGCGCACCGCTAAACAACAACTCACCTTCATTCATTAGCAGGACTTCACGACACTGCTCGGCTTCATCAAGATAAGAGGTGCTCCACAGAATCAGCATGCCGTCGTTAGCCAACTCATGCACCATGTGCCACAGCTCGCGGCGTGAGATGGGATCCACACCGACGCCAGGTTCATCTAACAACAGAACTTGCGGTTGCCCAATCAGCGTACAGGCTAGCCCAAGCTTTTGCTTCATACCGCCGGAAAGCTTACCGGCTAAACGTTCGGTAAAGCGGGTGAGGTCGGTAAATTGCAGCAGGCGTTCGAAAGTTTCTCTGCGCTGTTCGCCCGTAACACCGCGTAGATCGGCATAAAGCGTGAGATTCTCTATTACGGACAGATCTTCATACAGGCCAAACTTTTGCGGCATATAGCCGAGAATGGCATGCAATTGGCGATCTTGCGTGATGGGATCTAGCCCGGCCACGCGTAAGCGGCCACTGCTGGCTTTCAACAGACCCGCCAACATGCGTAACAGGGTGGTTTTCCCTGCGCCATCCGGCCCCACTAATCCGATCACTGCCCCGCTGTGTAAGCGCGTAGTCAGGCTGGCGACCGCTGGTTTGGCAAGCTGAGGAAAACGTTTTTCCACGGCTTCCAGCTCAATGGTATGTACCTGCTGCTGTTCCATCACCATCCCTTAACGGTTATTGCCTAGTAAGATGGGCTGTGGGCGAATTGGAGCGTCACCGGCATCCCCTGACGCAGCATATCGTCAGCATCAGAGACAATCACCCGCAGCCGGTACACTAGATCGGTACGCAAATCGGTCGTTTCGACGCTCTTAGGCGTAAACTCAGCCGTTGGCGAGATAAAGCCGATTTTGCCGTGATACGGTTTGCCGGGCCGGCTATCGGTATAAATTTCCAGTTCGGTGCCGGGGGCTGCCTGACCGAGATTGGCTTCACTCACGTAAGCACGTACCCAGACCGGTTTAGTCAGCGATAGCGTAAACACGGTGCTGCTGGCGTTGAGCATGGTACCCGGTTCAATCGCGCGGGTGAGCACAGAGCCTGCTGAGGGGGCAATCAAGAAGGTATCTTTTACATCCAACTCGGCTTGCGCCAATGCGGCCTCGGCTAACGTCAAATTAGCCTCAGCCTGGGCGATCTCTTGTGGCCGGTTGCCGCTCAGGAACTGCGACAACTTGTCTTTTGCCGCTTGCAAGCTGGCCTGTGCCTGATTGCGCGCGGTGCGCGCGTCTTCCAGCGCATTGGCGGAGGTGGCGCTTTTTGCCCACAATCCTTGCTGGCGCTGTAGGAAGCTGTTGGCATAGTTGAAGGCCGATAATTTCTGCGCGACTTCAGAACGCACTTGAGCTATCTCTTCGGCGCGATAACCGGCTTTTAACAATGCGAGCTTGGCCTGCGCGTTGCTGACGTTGGCTTCGGCCTGTTGCAGAGCGTTGAGATAAGGAGCGTCATCCAGTCTGCCAAGCTGTTGCCCGGTTTGTACCGTATCGCCTTCATCAACCATCAATTCGGCCAGCCGCCCACTTACGCGAAAGCCTAGGTTGACGGTGCGGATGTCAACATTACCATACAGCGTGAGCGGTTTAGCCTGCTGTTGCTGGTAATACCCGAGCCCAGTGGCGATAGCGGCAATCATCACGATGATTGCCACGATAAAGATCACTCTTGTTTTATTCATAACACTCCCTGCCAGAGTTTATGCGCCATAGCGTTGGCGCAGCCCAGTCACCACGAGATCGATATGTTCAGCGAGTACCGCACTAATTTGCGCTGCCTCATCCGCGCCAATCTGTTGCCAACCGGCCTGACGGCGGATCGTCTCGCGCGCGACGCGAAACGAGAGCACTTCGCCGAGCAATGCGTGGGTATGCAGTACCACCTTGGGCGATTGTTCATCAATGCCGGTATAGGCCGCGAGTAACCGGCACACTGTGCTATGCAACGGCGCAATGACTTGCTGGTGGATCAACGGGTAGGCGTCGGTGGGCGAAAGCTGTTCGCGAGACATGATTTTACTGAGGTTAAGCGTGTGTGGTTGAGTCATCAACTCGCTGAAAGCGAGTAAGCCACGTTTAAGATAGCTAAGGTATTGTGCCGGTGTTCGTTCAGCCGCAGGGCGCAACCAAAAACCGTTGATCTCTTCGGCTAATGGACGAAAAGCCTGCTGAATAAAATCGGCGATCCACTGGGCAACCGCTAAATACAGCCCCTCTTTCGAGTTGAAGTAATAGGTAATGGCGGCGATATTCTGCCCGGCGCGTCGAGCGATGGTGCGTGTTGTCGCCCCTTGAATACCGTATTCACCAAACACTTCGATGGCAGCGGCAATTAACTGCTGACGCGCTTGTTCGCCACGGGCCCGGCTGGCTGGCAGCGCATTTTCTGAATGAGGCATAAGCGATCGCCTAGAAAGTTAATCAATCGTATGATTAATTTTAGACCTAATAGGTTAGAAAGCAAACTCAATTACCTTACTTCTTGTTGGGTGATATCTTTGGCGATGCGGGCTTCACGGCATAATGTGCTATCAAGCGCTAAAATTGCCTTTTCTTGTGCGACATCTGTTACAATCGGCCGCTTGGTGCACTGCAGTTTGTGCCAATCCCTCGTGGCCATGCTTAATGTCCCGTCTGATCATCCTCCCGGAAACTGCACCGAACTCTGTTTAGGTTAGGGGGGATCTGGAGTTTTTCTCTACTATGTCATTTGAAAACCTCGGCTTAAATGCTGAAATTCTGCGCGCTGTTGAAGAACAGGGCTATCGTGAACCTACGCCTATTCAGCGTCAGGCCATTCCTGTCGTACTTGAAGGTCGCGATCTGATGGCCAGCGCCCAGACCGGTACCGGTAAAACCGCCGGTTTTACCCTGCCGGTATTACAGCTGCTGAGCAAGCATGGCCAAGCGGTCAAAGGCCGTCGCCCGGTGCGCGCGTTGATTTTGACGCCAACCCGTGAGCTGGCGGCACAAATCGGTGAAAACGTGCAAGCCTATAGCCAACACTTGCGCCTGCGTTCGCTGGTGGTGTTTGGTGGCGTGAGCATTAATCCACAGATGATGAAACTACGCGGCGGCGTGGATATTCTGGTGGCAACACCGGGCCGACTGCTGGATCTGGAACATCAGAACGCTGTTGACCTGTCAAAAATTGAAATTCTGGTGCTTGATGAAGCCGACCGCATGCTGGATATGGGCTTTATCCATGATATTCGCCGCGTGTTAGCCAAGCTGCCGCCGAAGCGTCAGAACCTGCTGTTCTCTGCGACGTTCTCTGATGAGATCAAGGCGCTGGCAGGTAAGCTGTTGCACAATCCGGCCTCGGTTGAAGTGGCGCGCCGCAATACCGCCTCCGAGCAGATTGAGCAGAGCGTGCATTTCGTTGACAAGAAGCGCAAGCGGGAACTGCTGTCGCAAATGATCGGTGAAGGCGATTGGCGCCAAGTGTTGGTGTTTAACCGTACCAAACACGGTGCCAACCATTTGGCTGAACAGTTGAACAAAGACGGCATTACCGCCGCCGCCATCCACGGTAACAAAAGCCAGGGTGCGCGAACCCGTGCATTGGCCGACTTTAAAGACGGCAAAATCCGCGTATTGGTCGCGACTGACATTGCAGCACGCGGTCTGGACATCGATCAATTACCACATGTGGTTAACTATGAGTTGCCGAACGTGCCGGAAGATTATGTGCACCGTATTGGTCGTACGGGGCGGGCGGAACGTACCGGCGAAGCGATTTCGCTGGTTTGTATCGATGAGCACAAACTGCTGCGTGATATCGAACGCCTGTTAAAACGTGAAATTCCACGTATTGCTCTGCCAGGCTATGAGCCCGATCCGAGTATCAAAGCGGAGCCGATCATTAATGGCCGTCAAGGCGGCGGGCGTGGCGCGCCACGTGGCAATGGTGGCGGCCAACGTAACGGTAACGGCGGTGGACAGCGTGCTAGCAACGGCGGCGGTCAGCGTGAAAACCGTGGTAACGGTAATGCGCGTCCACAGGGCGAAGGTCAGCGTCGTGGCGCAGCCGCGCCTGCGCGCCGTCCTCGTCGTAGCAAACCGGCAGAGTAAGCGCAGCGAGTGAAAGAGCAAACCGCCGTTTATCGGCGGTTTTTTTTCGCCGGGATGCGCTTGTCTGCAAGCGCTGTTCCCCCGTATTATTGCGCGTCTTAATTAGCTGGAGTGGTGCTCATGCGCGTGTTATTGGCGCCGATGGAAGGGGTGCTCGATTCTTTGGTGCGCGAGTTGCTCACCGAAGTGAACGATTATGATCTTTGTATCACCGAGTTTCTGCGAGTGGTGGATCAACTGCTACCGGTGAAGTCTTTCTATCGCCTGTGCCCTGAGCTGCATCACGCTAGCCGCACGCCGTCTGGCACTTTAGTGCGTGTCCAATTGCTCGGCCAACACCCGCAATGGCTGGCGGAAAATGCCGCTCGTGCCGTGGAATTGGGCTCTTACGGGGTGGATCTGAATTGCGGCTGCCCATCGAAAACGGTTAACGGCAGCGGTGGCGGCGCTACGTTGTTGAAAGATCCTGAGCTGATTTATCAGGGTGCTAAAGCGATGCGCGCCGCCGTGCCTGCTGAATTGCCGGTAACGGTAAAAGTGCGTTTGGGTTGGGACTCATTGCAACACAGTATTGAGATTGCAGATGCGGTGGCGCAGGCAGGGGCGACCGAACTGGCGGTGCATGGGCGAACCAAAGAGGACGGATATAAGGCCGATCGTATCAATTGGGCGGCGATCGGCGAGATCCGCCAGCGGCTAGCGATCCCGGTGATTGCTAATGGGGAGATCTGGGATTACGCCAATGCGCAACAGTGCATGCAAACCACCGGTTGCGATGCCGTGATGCTAGGACGGGGAGCGCTCAATATCCCGAACCTTAGCCGAGTTATCAAATACAATGAGCCACGTATGCCGTGGCCAGACGTCGTGAAATTACTGCAAAAGTATGTTCAGCTAGAAAAGCTAGGTGATACCGGCTTGTATCACGTGGCGCGTATCAAGCAGTGGCTCGGCTATTTGCGCAAAGAGTACGCAGAAGCCAGCGTGCTGTTTGCCGAAATCCGTGCGATGAAAACCTCTGCGGATATTGCCCGGGCAATCACAGCACAATAGCAAAATACTGCCGTAGTGCTTCTCGCCGCTGTTGTTCAGATTGTAAGGTTGTCTCTGTGCGCTGGTGATCGGCAGTGACGATCAGTTTATGGTCACTCAGGGTCACACGGCCATTTTCGGTCGGGCGTGAACACAGCTGTTTTTGAGTGAAGGGCGATTCTGGCGAGCTGCTGTGATAACGGCACATCGCGGCAAAATCGCTGTACGCGCGCGGCTGTAATGTAAAGCGGTACAGCGTTTTGGCGTGCGAGTGGCGATCGCCATGGCGACGCGCCAGATAATAATATTCCCCTTGGTGTTCCAAATGAAAGGTGCCGCTGGCTTGTGGTTGCTGTTGTGTCGTGTTGAGGGTTAATGGTGTAAGAAACGAGTCGCCGAAGCCAACATCGACTAAATAGGGGTGATCCAGCGTGACGATCAACGCCAGATGATCAAAGGGCGGGCCAAAGTTGCCCTGTGGGTCACGGACTTCGCCGGAGATGGCTACCACGTCAAATCCGATCTGCTGCAATAAACAGCCAAATATCTGGTTCAATTCGTAACAAAAGCCGCCTCGGTTATGTTCGACGATCTTGTCGAACAGCGCCTGTTCCGCCAAATTAATGCCCTGATGATAAATAATACTGAGGTTTTCAAACGGCACCGTCAGCATATGGCGATGGTGTAACCGTTGCAGCGTAGCCAAATTAACGCTTGGCGTGCCGTTAAAGCCGATGTGTTGCAGATAGCGAGAAATATCCACGGGCGATCTCAGTAAGCAAGCCAATAGCAATAAAATAGTGGCTTTTACGCGATCTCAGGATTCAAAATGTGCTGTGCTGTGCTGTGCTGTGCTGAAGGCGGGGCGAGCCGGGATGCGCTACGCACCCCGGCGGTGATGGCTTAGGAGACGTATTTTTCTTCTTGCGTTTGTTGCTCTCGTTTCACTTCCGCTGCGCGTTTACGTAGGCCGAACCAACCTAACACCAGTAGCAGCATAAGTACGGGAATCGTTGCGACTGTCCAGGTGCCATTTGGATAATCGAACGCCATCATCAGCACTACGACTAACAAGAACAGTAGTGTCAGCCAAGAGGTTACGGGAGCGCCGGGCATTTTAAAGGAAACTGGTTTGGCCTTACCTTCTTTAATGGCTTTACGCAGCCGCATTTGGCAAACGATGATAAACGCCCAGGAACTGATGATGCCTAACGAAGCGATGTTCAGTACGATCTCAAACACCCGTGATGGCACCAGATAGTTCAGTATTACCCCGATAACATAAATACCACAGGTCACCAGAATGCCCGCATAAGGCACCTGCTGGCTGCTCATTTTCGCCATAAATTTTGGCGCGGAGCCCCCCATCGACAGTGAGCGTAGGATGCGGCCAGTGGAATACAGGCCCGAGTTCAGGCTGGACAGGGCGGCGGTTAACACCACGATATTCATCATGGTGCCAATATATGGCACGCCAAGTTTGCTAAAGAACGTGACAAAGGGGCTTTGCCCGGCCTGATAGGCGTTCCATGGCAGCAGCATGACCAGCAAGACAACCGAGCCCACGTAAAATAGACCAATACGCCAAATCACGCTATTCACCGCTTTAGGCAGCATGTTTTCCGGATCTTTACACTCGCCGGCCGCGGTGCCGATCAGTTCAATACCGGCAAACGCGAATATCACCCCTTGCACTAACACCAATGCGGGCAGCAGGCCATGTGGGAACATCCCACCGTTGTCGGTAATCAGATGGAATCCCGTGGTGTTGCCGTCAATCGGGGTACCCATGCCAAGAAATGCCACGCCGACCACCAGAAAAAGTGCGATGGCGACCACTTTGATCAGGGCGAACCAGAATTCCATTTCGGCGAACCACTTTACGCCGATCATATTCATGGTGGCGACGATCCCTAATGCACACAGCGCAAACAGCCATTGGGGTACATCGGCAAAAGTTCCCCAATAATGCATGTACAGCGCTACCGCTGTGATATCAACGATGCCGGTCATCGCCCAATTGAGAAAGTACATCCAACCTGCAACGTAAGAGGCTTTTTCGCCGAGGAACTCGCGTGCATAAGACACAAAGCTGCCGCTGGAAGGGCGGTGCAGCACCAACTCACCCAGCGCCCGCAAAATAAAGAACGAGAAGATACCGCAAACCAGATACACCAATGCTAATGCTGGCCCAGCCATTTCGAGACGCCCGCCGGTGCCGAGGAACAAACCGGTACCGATCGAGCCGCCAATGGCGATCATTTGTATTTGGCGATTGCCCATACTTTTGTGGTAACCGGATTCGTGTGAGTCTAACCAACGTCTTCTCGCCGCGTGTTTGTCATGCACCGACTTTGTGTGTGCTTTCATCATCCGTCCTGTTTTTCCTGTCTATCGGAAGGTTGCTTTTTATGTAAGCAAACGATTGCGGGTAACAATCGTTATGAGAATGAGGTCATGGCTTCATTCTGCTGTTTATTGTTTATCCATCCGTCATTAAATAACGGCGTGGCATGCTACCTTTTCTATTAAAATGAGGCAAAAACTCCTAGGTTTAAATCGTTATTAATTGTGTTGGGATCTGATGTGATAAATAAAAATAGAGTTTTATCAAAACGATAAGAAACAGATCGGAGCTGTGATGATATAAAGAGTATTGTTGGTATTTTTGGCGAAATAATTAGAATTATATGTGGTTTTGTGAGTAATTAATGGACGTATATGACTGGTTAAATAAAGATATTTATTATTTAAAGCTGATTTCAATGGCTTGGGCTGGTAAGCAGAAGTATCTGTCGAGTCGATGACATTGCGTAAGGATTTATGCTAACAGGTCGGATGTCTCTCCTCTACTTAAGTCGTACACGGCGACGGTCATATTATCAACGGGATATTCTCTATCACATCCATTGATGTACCTCAGTCTATTTGGCGTTTAACCCTGTTAATCATCCGTTAGGTGAAGGCGTGCTATCGCTGATTAAGGCGGGCCGCTACGCAAGCTCGGTTGCCTGTAGCGGCCGATGGTTTAGGCTGTTTCTTCTGCCGGTAACGCGGAAGTGGGTAAACCAAAAAGTTTGTCGAACGCCCAGTTATATACCAGGGTGTAACAAGGGATGATCACAATCAGCGCCAGATCTAACAGCAGTGCTTGCCATAATGAAATCCCCATCCACCAAGCTATGAGTGGGATTAAATAGACCACCAACGTCAATTGAAAACCGATGGCATGCAGAATGCGGCGTTTAACCGTGCGGGTGCGCGAAGTTTGGCGGCTTTCCCAATATTCAAATAAACAGTTGTAGATAAAATTCCAACTGACGGCGATGGTGGTGATAATCACCGCCAATGGCCCGGTACTGCTGGGGGCACTGTCGGAAAGCAGCGCTAAGCCAAGCGCTGAGATGGTCATCCCGATGATTTCGTAGGCGGTCACATAAACCAGTTTGCGTTTAACACCTTGCATGCTACCTCTCTTGTTCGTTTGCTTATCACGCATCGCTGGATGACGCCCAGCGAATTGGCCGCTAAGATAGCGTCAACTCTATTGATAGAAAAAGTCAGAAGATGTCAGTTTTACTGATAGGTTGATGCGATGAATTTTTCCAGTGATAACATTGAACTGTTTTTGGCGGTATTAGAGCGTGGGTCTTTTTCTGCCGCTGCGCGTGCGTTGCGACGTGTTCCCTCAGCGGTGAGCATGGGGATTGCCAATATGGAGGCCGAGCTCGGTTTCCAACTGTTTGATCGTACTCATCGTGAGCCGGTACCGACGGCGATGGCTTTAGCGCTAGCACCCCATGCACGTTTGATTGCCGATCAATTAAAGCAACTGCACAATCATGCGATTGAGCTGTCCCAAGGCTTGGAAAGCACGCTGTCGATCGGCGTGGCATCGGACATCAACAGCCAAGGTTTGCTGAAAGCGGTGAAAACCTTATCTGCGCGTTATCCGTTACTGAATGTAGAGATGTTGACCGCACCGCAGGATGAGGTGCTGCATTTGTTACATCAGGGGCGAGTGAGTGTTTGCCTGGCCTTTGGCGGTTTGAATGTCAATGTGAAAGAGCAGTTCCACTTTGTTGGCACGGAGTCGCTGGTTGCCACGCTGTCTGCGCATCATACGGCATTGAAAGGCGCGGATGACGAACTGTTTCTTGAGGATTTGGTTAACGTGCGGCAAATTATTGTCGCCAGTCGGGATGTACCGATGGTTGATTTACGCCCGAGAGTCGCGGAATCTTATTGGCGTACTGACAGTTTGCACATGGCACTGAACATGGTGGAAACCGGCTTGGGGTGGGGCAACTTCCCGCAGTCGCTTATCGCGCCGTTATTGGCACAAGGGCGGCTAATACGCCTGAAATTTAACAATACCAAAAATGAACTCAGGTTACCGATGCATTTGATTTGGCTAAAAAATCAGCCGCTGGAAAAAGCCGCTCGCGAGCTGGTCGCACTGATGCAAGCGGAATCATAACTCTTTAGCCGTATGGCGGCGTCGCCACCAAAAACGGATGAGTAAAATGATAACGATGACCGCGGCGGTTAGCAGCAGGGCGGCGTGTTGTTTATTGGCGTCTGTCAGCAGGTGTTCAATTGCCTGGCCGCCAAAATAGCCAATCGAGACGAAAATCAGTGCCCATAAGAGAGCGCCGAGCATGTTCAGCGGTATGAAACGTGACGGTGGCAGGCGGCTGGCACCGATCAGCACCGGGCCGATAATGCGAAAGCCATACATAAAGCGCACGCCGATAACAAACAGTATCGGATGACGAGCGATCAACGCTTGTGCGCGTTTGATGCGTGGTTGTTGTTTCTTCAGCCGTGTAATGACCTTGTCGCCATAACGCCGGCCGATCAAATACAGTAATTGATCGCCGAGTGTCCCGCCGACTGCCACTACCGCGATGACCCAGGGAAGAAGCAGTAACCCTTGGTGTGCGGCAATACCGCCGAGAAGGGTCAGGGTTTCTCCCTCCGCCAGACAGCCGATGAAGAGGGCCCAGTAACCGTAATCCGTAATGTAATGCGCTAAATCACCCATTTGTTAATCCTTTCATTGTCGACTGATACATCCGCCATAGATTACGTGGCTAGACTGCGCTCACCCCTGAGTGATAGCGCTTATATGCTGTGCTTTTAGCGCGGTTTACATCCGTCGGTGGTCGATGAGGGGGATTATCCCCGTCATACTTCACCTTGTCTCCGGGTTGGCTGCGCACATTCATCTGAGTCACTGGCTGCGGTAAACTCATCGGCATTCACTCGCGTGCTGTCTTGATAGCGTGCCAATTATTTTGGCTATAGTGCACAGTATACGCTGCGCTTTATGGCGTTGAGCAACACCGTTGTGCCTTTGCCGTAAGTGAAAGCGTGACACCATCACAGGAGTCATCGATGTATCAGGATTTTGATAAAGAACTGGCCTGGGCGATGCGCCACATGCCTCGTACCCGATCGGCCGTCGCGGCACTGCCCAATCTGCATGATGTGCGGTTGGCGTGTAACATGCATTTAGATTTGAAAATGGCGCCGTTAGTCGCCGGATTATTACAAAAAGGTGCGCAAATTTATTTGACCACCTGCAACCCAACGACGGTGCAAGATGATGTCGTGGCTTGGCTGGAAAGGCAGGGGGCGCAGGCCCATGCCTGGCGTGATATGAGCGAGGCCGATTGGTCGGCCTCTTTTGATCGCGCGCTGGCATGGGGGCCGACTCACCTATGCGAAATGGGCGCGGACCTGACCACCCGGCTCCATCAAACGGTTGATGGCCCAACGATCAACGCTGGTCTGGAAGCGACCGGTTCGGGCATAAATCGTCTGAATGGCATCGCTCCACGTTACCCCATTTTTAATTGGGATGATCTGCCGGTTAAAGAAGGATTACATAATCGTCATATGGTTGGATTGACGGCATGGCATACGTTTTTCCAGACCACGCATTTGACGCTGCATGAAAAGTGCGTGTTGGTGATCGGTTACGGTTTGGTGGGGCAAGGCGTTGCGGCGGCAGCCAAGGCGTACGGTGGGCAAGTGATGGTGGCGGAAATCGATCCGGCGCGTGCGTTGCAGGCAAAGTATGACGGTTGGGCGGTGGTGGATTTAGCCAGTGCGGTGCAGCAGGCGGAAGTGATCGCCACCGCTACCGGAGCGAAAAACGTCTTATCGGCACAGCAGCTTGCGCAGGTGAAGGATGGGGTCTTTATCCTTAACGTAGGCCATGTCGCGGAAGAAATCGATGTCGACTTCCTGCAACGCTTACCGCATCAGGAGCCGATGCCGTATGTTAACGCCTATCAACTGGCTGGAAAAACCGTCTATCTGTTGGCTAATGGTTCGATGTTTAACTTGACGGCAGGCTACGGCGATAGCCTGAATGCGTTTGATGTGACGTTGGCGGTAATGGCGGCGGGGATTGGTTATATCGTCGGGGAGGGCGCGCAGCAACCGGCCGGATTATACTTGCTGCCGCAATCGGCTTGGCAGTCGGCATTGTAAGCCTTGCTTAGGGTAACGGCGGGCGTTTCATCCGACACGCTCGCCGGTTGTGTTAACGTTTCGCTGACAGAATTTGTCACAAATAGACACTGACAATCGCAGTGCTATGTTTATAGGGCTCATTTATACTGCCGCGCTGTTTCTTAATATCTTCTCCTCTTTCTGCTAACTGAGTCATTCATGTGAGAATTCGAATTTTGATTTTGGCCTTGTTGGCCATGCCGTTGACAGCGGGGCTCGTGCCCCGTGCGCTGGCCAGCGAAAATACCGCCGCCTTGCATACCAGCCAGCCAGAGTTGGCTTCAGGTAGCGCCATGGTGGTTGATTTGAAAAATCACAAGGTGATTTATGCACTTAACCCGGATGAAGTGGTGCCTATTGCCTCAATCACCAAGCTGATGACCGCGATGGTAACGCTGGATGCGCATTTACCGCTTGATGAAATGCTGACGGTAGATATCAGTCAGACCCCGGAAATGAAAGGGGTTTATTCCCGTGTGCGTTTAAACAGCGAAATCAGCCGCAAAGATATGTTGCTATTAACACTGATGGCCTCCGAGAACCGCGCTGCTGCCAGCCTGGCACATCATTATCCTGGCGGTTATCACGCCTTTATCCGCGCGATGAACGCCAAGGCTAAAGCATTGGGCATGACGCACACTCGCTATGTCGAGCCAACCGGTCTGTCGATTCATAACGTGTCCACCGCGCGCGATCTGACCAGGTTGCTGGTGGCGACCAAACAGTACCCGCTTATCGGTCAGCTCAGTACGACGCCCGAAAGTACAGCGACCTTCAAAGATCCGCAGTACACCTTGCCATTCCGCAATACCAATCATCTGGTTTATAACCAGAAATGGGATATCCAACTGACCAAAACCGGCTTTACTAATCAGGCTGGTCACTGCCTGGCGATGCGAACCAAGATCGGCGATCGTTCGGTGGCATTGGTGGTGCTGGATGCTTTTGGTAAATATACGCATTTTGCCGATGCGAGCCGTCTGCGTACCTGGATTGAAACCGGAAAAGTGAAACCAGTGCCCGCCGCTGCGCGTGATTATCGCCGGCAAAAGGACGCACGTCTGGCGAACCAACCGGAATAGTTGACGTGTTTTATCCTGTGCAAAGGGTAACGCAACATCGGTGATTTCTCGCTATGCTATAGGTTGTTACATCACATTGTATAAGGATAAGTGAAATTGGCCGGAAGCAGTTTACTGACGCTGATTGATGACATCGCCTCATTGCTGGATGATGTCTCGTTGATGACTAAAATGGCGGCGAAGAAGACTGCCGGGGTATTGGGCGATGATTTGGCGCTGAATGCCCAGCAAGTGACCGGTGTGAAAGCCGATCGTGAATTACCGGTGGTGTGGGCCGTCGCCAAAGGTTCCTTGATCAATAAGGCGATTTTAGTGCCGCTGGCCTTGTTGATCAGCGCATTTGCACCGTGGGCGATTACCCCGTTATTAATGGTTGGGGGCGCTTATCTGTGTTATGAGGGCTTTGAAAAAGTGTTTCATAGCCTGACGCACAAAAAAGCAGAGGGCGAACAGAAAGAAACCTTGAACCCCAATGAAGACGTAGTCGCGTACGAAAAACGCAAGGTGAAAGGGGCAATACGCACCGACTTTGTACTTTCTGCAGAGATCATTGCGATTACCTTAGGGACGGTGGCCGCGGCCAGCTTCACCCAACAGGTGATTGTGCTGTCTGGTATTGCCGTGGTGATGACGATCGGCGTTTATGGCATCGTTGCCGGCATCGTCAAGTTGGATGACTTAGGGTTATATCTGAGCCGTAAAGCCAGCGCATGGGTACAGACTATCGGGCGTGGCATTGTGAGCGCAGCGCCGTACTTGATGAAAACCTTATCGATTGTCGGCACGATTGCTATGTTTATGGTGGGCGGCGGTATTTTGACGCATGGTTTACCGTCGGTAGATCACTTGTTCGAAGATTGGGCCTCACATATTGCCGTGATGCCGTCTGTGGATCATATTTTGCAAGGCGTGGTGCCATCACTGTTAAATGTGGTGTTCGGTTTTATCGCCGGCGGCGGCATATTGCTGGTGCTCTCGATGCTTAGCGCCATTCGTAGCCGGTATAAAGCTTAGTTTGAGTGGCACGTCGAGGATTTCGCCTACATTGATGAATATAGTCGGGCGCGTGTTCGCTGCGCATCATTACGTGATAACAGTACTAAACACAGGTAGTAATAAGGTACTACTCGCGCGTAGGAAGGGTGTCCTCAGCCTGAGGCACATACTCATTTGCTTAACCCGTAGGGGTCGAACATGTTCGACCCGCGTAATTTAGTGCCACCGACGAGTACAACATGCCATTAGCCTATGGACGAGGTCTAAGGGGCGGGGTTCACTGTCCAGTACTTGCTAGATGGCGCATTGTTGCCCGCAGATAAGCCAGCAGCGGAGGCGTTAGCCAAGTGCCCTCGCTCAGTGCTGGCTCCTGCTCCATTGCCTGTCTGATTTTCATCTGCGTTGTTGGATTATCACCGGCATAAGAGCGGAATAATTCTAACCAGTTCGCGGCCAGTTGCTTGGCGAAATCGCTGTCCGCGGGTACGCCATCTTGCATTGCCAACTGGAAACGCGCAATTAGCGCTGGCCATTCCTGCATGCGGTCAAAATAATGTTTACGCACATACGCATATTCTTCTTCTGACAGATATTTCTGGTAAATTGCTAGCTTGACCTCGGCAAAGGCTCGCGTGATGTAATCGGTCATTGCCGGTGTGATACCGGTCTGTTCATGCATAGTCGGTTCATCGGCATGCATGGTATTTAACCGAGTAAGGAAAGCCGGATTTCCTGCAGTGTCGCGCTCCAGCATCAGCATCCAGCGCCGTGCAATAATCTGAGCTTGCGTTGCCGAAGCAGGGACAGCTTGTTCCATTAATGCTTGTACCTGAGTGACTATCGTGACCCACTCTTGTTGACGTTGGGCATCTGCTTGGTAGAAGGGTAATTGAGCCAGTTCATCGGCGGAAAAATATTTATCGTACATCGTCATTAACTCCAATGTGGTTAGCCAATCGTTCATTTCTGGTTCATCACCAACGGTGAGTTGTGCATATAATTGCTGCAACCGCCCGCGCAGAGCGCCGATCTGGGTGAGTTGTTGATCGAGTGCGGCAATCTGTTTTTCAATCACCTTTGGTAATGCCAAATCTGAACGTTCTAAAAGTGCCCCGACTTCTGCCAGCGTGACACCCATACGACGTAGCGCTTGGATATGATGTAGGCGCGTGACGTCGGCACGGTTATACAGACGATAACCGGCGTCGGAACGTGCAGAAGGAATCAGCAAACCAATGCTGTCGTAATAATGTAATGTGCGAATGGTGATGCCGGAGCGGCGTGCCAACTCGCCGACTTTTAACAACATAAAGTGCTCCTCCCTTGTGCGAGCCAAGAGACTAAAGCCTAACGTGGCGTGAGGGTCAAGCTGGAAAAGGGGATTTAACTTCGCGGAAATTTGACGTATTCGATCATCTTGTTATTCACGATCGTTAATTTAAGGTGATTACCCATCTAGCCAGTTTGACTGGCGTTGCTGGTCAAGAAAAAACAACCGCTAATTCGCGATCGAATCCGCGGTTGATTAAACGTTTAGTGCGCCATTAATGCCTTGTAAGGATTACCAGCCTTTTACCGCACCCCCGTTAAAAATTCTTTCTGCGGCGCGGGCGACTTCATCCGACTGATAGGCTTTGACAAAATTCTGGATGTTTTGTGTATCCTGATTGTCTTCGCGCGTCACCACAATGTTCATGTAAGGGGATTCTTTATCTTCGATGAAAATACTGTCTTTGGTCGGTGTCAAACCCGTTTGGTTGATATAGGTAGTACTGATGATTGCCACGGCAACCTGCGGATCGTCAAGAACGTGGGGCAGTTGCGCGCCTTCCAATTCCATAATACGGTAATGATGCGGGTTACTGCTGATGTCCAGCACGGTCGGCAGCAGCCCTTTGCCCTGCTTGAGCGTAATCAATCCGGTTTTCTCTAATAGCAATAACGCTCGACCAAGGTTGGTGGGATCGTTAGGGATGGCTATCATTGCCCCATCGGGCAGCTGTTCAACTGAGGTAAACTTTTTCGAATAACCGGCCATGGGAAAGACAAAGGTATTGCCAACGGCCACCAGTTTATACCCGTGGCTATTATTTTGCTGGGTCAGAAAAGGACGATGCTGGAAGACGTTAGCGTCCAATTCGCCTTTGTCGGTTGCATCATTGGGCAGCAAAGAACCACTAAAACCAACCAGTTCAACCTCAAGGCCGTATTTTTCTTTCGCCACCTGTTTGGCGACTTCCGCGACGTCTTGCTCAGCCCCATTAATCACGCCAACGGTTATGTGGTTTTGATTGGTTTTTTGATCGCAGCCTGATAAGAGCGCCGTTGCCGCGAGTGTCGCCGCCAACATCGTATAACGCCAGTGAATCGCCATCGGTCTCTCTCTGAAAAAATAACTCAATCAATAGGTTTATCCTGATAGATAAACGCAGTCGCTAAGTGAAGTCAAATGTGGCGTTAGTATAGTCGGTTATAAATAAGACTCGGGGGTGATATTGACCCGCTTTGCGGTGAGGGATTGCCAGTAACGGAGGGGGCCACAAAGACACGCCTATAAAATTAAAGACGTGTCTTTTTTTGTTTTAGTTTATTTTATCCATAAACATCTCTTCAACCAATGCATAGTTGTGTTCCTTTTTGATATGGATGTAAAGAGGGATTTTATCATTTATTGCTGTTAACTTTAATCCTGATTTGGTTAGGCACTTTAATACTGAGCATATATGAGGGAGTATTGTTGATCCTAAGGAGGATAGGAGTGTTTCAACGATGGATGTAATATCACCAGATAAGATTATATTTGATTTTCCTTTTAGTTTATTTTCAATTTCATTGATGAATTTTGTAGTGGTATTTTTTTTATAAGTTGCGAGTAGTCTTTATGAATAAATACATCTTGACTATTTGAAGATTCATCGTAAACAAGATATAATTTTAACTGTGTAAGAATAGAGTTGTAGTTATCTGGCTGTATATTTTGATTGGTAATGTCATTTATAATGACATCGGTGGATTTATCAATTAAGCTTGTCAGCATGACCTCGATGGATATTTTTTTAAATTGATTTATTATAAATGAGGATAAGAACCCCAGATCTTTACTCACGAAGACTTTTATTATTTTTTTGTTGTTTTTTAAATTCGCCTCAAGGGATTTTAAAGCATGAAAATGCCCATTTGTTAAAGTGTAAATTCTTTCTCCATATTGAGTTAGAGTCATCCTGTTTTTTTCAAATATAAAAAGCTTATTGTTAATTCGACCTTCAAGTTTTTTTAGCATAGAGCAAACTGCAGGTGAGGATATGTTTAACTCGTCTGCTGCTAATTTTACGGATTTTTTTTCTGCAACACTAATAAAAGCTTTAAGTTCTCTCGATGTGAACATCATATTTCCTTTTGTGAATGAAACGTTGATCCCCTGGAAATATTGATGTTTTTATGTTTTTTTTTATATTATTCCATCCTCATAATCATGAGTAAATTAATAAATTATTAACTGGGATTAACTTTATAATATTTTACACTAGGGATCTTTATTGACAAACTATGTACAGACTAATTGAGTGCAGGTTTTTCAACGTAGAGTAGGAGGAGGAATTGACATTTAAAGATCCTAACGATGCACAGTTAATAACGTGGATGCTAATTGGATTAGTGTCCACGTGGGGCGGTGTAGTTAGATATATCATGGATGTTAAAAATAATAAGGGAGAGTGGCGGTGGGTTGGCGTTTTTTTTCAAATGGTTGTTTCGGGATTTACCGGTATTTTAGGTGGGTTAATGAGCTTCGAAATGGGCAGTAGTATCTATATGACCTGTGCTATTTCTGGTCTGTTTGGCGCGATGGGAAGTGGTGCGATAGATGTCATTGTCAATAAAGTACTGGCTAGAAGTATGGTGAAATAATGCAGCATTAACGATATCAAAATACACGTTTATTTTTATTGAATGGATTATAGAAAAAATAATAATAAAATAGAAATCAGCCAGGGTCATTTCAATGATGAGCTTGTTTTAGCTTTTATCAGCGTTTAGGTTAGGAGAAAATTATACGTCATGAATTTTTCTCCGGGATGAGTTTATAAACTACGCTAAGTGCGCTTTATTATATTCGACCATAGATCTAACCAAAAATGAGAGGACGGTATGAGCATGGTGACTATTTTTCGCGGTTCAGTGTTTTTTTTGTTTGTTTTAGGGTTGATAGTCGGTACGCAGTGGTTACGTGTACAACATCGCCACCTGACTCACCTTCGTCAACAGAATATGCGGCTGATAATGCAAACAGAACAGCTTATGGGGCGTCTGCTGCAGGTTAAAGCTCAGGCTGCCACGTTGACCTCGGCACTTTCAGAACAGCAAAAAACACAGCAACAACTGGAGGAAAAAAATCATGCCGTCCGTAACAAGATTGGCAATGCTTTGGCAAAGAATCATGGTGTCCGTGAGTCTGTGTCTGCTGATGTTATCAGCAGGCAGCGAGAGGCGATTAGCCGCGCCTCCCGGTCTTGAAATTTTGGTATCACCTGATTTGCTTACACCCTGTCTGAACGCGGATTTTAATGTGTGGACAGGGGGACTATCCAGATTATGTAGCTAGGCTTCATTTGGTTTTGGATAAATGTAATACCGCAATAAACGTCATTGCTAAATTATTGTATCTGCTTAACTCAATCCCTTTAGAGAAAGCAGCGCCGAGGAGGTAAATTGTAAGGTAATAATATCATGAGAAAATTTTAAAGCAATTAGGTAGGTGGCAGTAAACAACGTAATAATAAGAGGGTATTTAATGCTAATAATTGCAAGGAAATATACCCTATGAATATTGGTGCTAATGGTACGGATTTAATTAAAAAGTTTGAAGGGCTGAGGCTTCATGCTTATCAATGCTCGGCTAACGTCTGGACCATTGGTTACGGGCATACCCAAGGTGTTCGGCCTGGAGATATTATTATTCAGGAAGAGGCCGACAAATTTTTACAGCTGGACATTGTTGAAAGTGAGCACGCTGTGAACCAACGGGTAAGTGTGCCACTCACTCAAAATCAATTCGATGCCCTAGTATCTTTTGTTTTCAATGTCGGCGTAGGGCATTTTTCTAAATCAACATTGCTCAAAAAAATCAATGCTGATGATTATGACGGCTGTGCGCAGGAGTTCCTGCGTTGGGTTCATGTTGGCGGGGTAGCAACTGCCGGACTGATTAAAAGAAGAGAGGCCGAACAGGCACTTTTCTTAAAATAATAAGATAGACAGATGAAATAATATTTAACTTTCTTAAAGGTACTGGCGAAAGCCAGGGGCGGTAGCGTACTTTTTTATAGATAATTGAATGTTTATTAATTTGTTTATCTTTGTACGAAAATAACGTGACTACGTTATTCCATTTATAATTAACTTAACAGTAAGGGCTGATATCATGGCAGTTACCACAGATGAAATTGCAGTGCAGTACCCCATTCCTACCTATCGCTTTATTGTAACCCTGGGCGACGAGCAGGTGCCTTTTACCAGCGCCTCCGGTCTAGATATTAATTTCGATACCATTGAATACCGTGACGGTACTGGCAATTGGTACAAAATGCCCGGCCAGCGACAGGTGCCTAACATTACGCTGAGTAAAGGGGTATTTCCGGGGAAAAATGCAATGTATGAATGGATTAATTCTATTCAACTCAATCAGGTTGAAAAGAAAGACATTATGATCAGCCTGACTAATGAAGCTGGCACGGAAGTTTTGGTTAGCTGGAATATTACCAACGCTTTCCCGACGTCATTGACCTCCCCTTCATTTGATGCCACCAGCAACGAAATCGCAGTACAGCAAGTTACCCTAATGGCCGATCGCGTGACTATTCAAACTGCCTAATCAAGAGGACATGTTGCCATGAGTGTAACAACCAGTTATCCCGGCGTTTATCTGAGTGAAGATGCGGTGTCGAGTTTTTCAGTAAACAGTGCGGCAACGGCCGTGCCTGTTTTCGCTTACAACAGTACTAGCCGTGCAGTAGGTAAAGATATTCAGGTTTACCACAGCTGGAGCGACTTTACTGCCGCGTACGTTTCACCGACGGCAGATAACTTTTATGCCAGCATCAAGTTATGGTTTATGCACGGCGGCGGTAAATGTTATTTGGTTAACGAGGCGAATATCGAAGAGGCGGTGGCACAATATGATGATATTACGTTGATTGTCTCGGCTGGTACCACCACCCCCCCCTATGACGCGTTTAACGCCGTAGTCAATAAAGGTTACCGCATTTTTGGCCTTTTTGACGGCCCTCTACAGCAAATCAATGCCGCCGATAAGGTGGATGAGGTAATGAAAGATTATCCCACTTCTCCTTATGGCGCAGTGTATTACCCATGGGGGTCATTGACCTCAGGTGAAGATGTTCCGCCAAGTGCTATTGCTGCCGCGGCTATCGCACAAACCGATCGGACTCGTGGTGTCTGGAAAGCCCCTGCGAACCAAGTGATTAATGGTGTCACGCCAAAATATCCGGTCAGTGATGATTTTCAAGGGCGATTTAATCAGGGTAAGGCCCTGAATATGATCCGTACGTTTACGGGCACTGGCACTGTCGTATGGGGCACACGAACCCTGGAAGACAGTGATAACTGGCGTTATATCCCGGTACGTCGACTGTTTAACTCAGTTGAACGGGATATCCAGAAGTCGTTGAACAAACTGGTATTTGAACCCAATAGCCAGCCGACCTGGCAACGTGTTAAAGCGGCTGTAGACAGTTATCTACATTCTCTGTGGCAACAGGGCGCGTTAGCGGGCAATTCCCCGAGCGAGGCGTGGTTTGTTCAGGTCGGTAAAGATATCACCATGACCCAGGAACAAATTAATCAGGGTCAGATGATCATCAAAATTGGCCTTGCCGCCGTACGTCCGGCCGAATTTATTATCCTGCAGTTCAGCCAGGATATTGCACAGTAATTCACTGAAGGAAAATAGTATGCCTACAGTCACATCTGTACCTGGCGTGTATATTGAGGAAGATGCCTCTCCGGCAATCTCAGTCAGTCAGGGGGCGACGGCGGTGCCGTTATTTGTTGCCCACTTTACCCCACTCAAGGCTGAGCAAAAGGGGGTTATCACCCGAATCAGCAGTTGGCTGGACTATTCAACCCTGTTTGATGCGACCACCGCTTTTTCAGCAAAAGCGACGCTGACGTCAACCCCTGTTGAGCCGACGCCGGACCCAGATCCAGAAACTAAATCGCGCCTTGCCGCTGAGTCTGAGCTGTCTGATGGGGTGAAAAAACAGACCCAGGACGCGGCCGCTGAGGCAAAACAAGAATATACCTATACCATTGACAGTGTTGAGGTTTTACCCCCAACTGCTTCACTGGCCATCCAGCTCTATTTCCAGAATGGTGGTGGTCCTTGCTACCTCTATCCCCTGGAAAAACACGATGATGCCGCTCAGCTGAATGCGTTACCGGGGCTAATCGACGAAGTGGGTGAGATTACGCTGCTCGCCTGCCCGGAAACGGATGAAGCTTACCGCACCGCGGTGTATGGCGCGTTACTCGCCTCGTTGGATCAGAATAAAGGTTACTTCTTACTGGCAGACAGCAGCAAAGGTGACAAACCGACTGGATTAAGCAGTTCTGCTCATGTTGCGGTGTATTACCCAGAGCTGGTGAGTGTGTCACACGTCACCAAGCTTGACGACGAACGTGTCGCTGTCATTGGGTATGTCGATGAGGCGGGTACGAAAGTTGCCACGCTGATCGATCTGCGTGCGGTTAACGCGAGTTTGGCGAAAGACATCACCCAGCAACTCGACTCCAAACGTCCTGCTCAGCTGTTGATCCCGCCGTCGCCGATTATGGCCGGGGTGTATTGCAAAACAGACCGTGAGCGCGGCGTGTGGAAAGCACCCGCGAATGTGGTTCTCAACGGTATCAGCGATGTCAGCGTCCGGGTAACGAATGATCAGCAGGCGACAATGAATCAGGTCGGGATCAACGTCATTCGTGATTTCAGCGATCGTGGTCTTGTCGTATGGGGGGCCAGAACGTTGCAAGATGATGATAACTGGCGTTATATCCCGGTTCGTCGTTTGTTTGATATGGCGCAGCGGGACATCAAAAAAGCCCTGCGTCCAATGGTCTTTGAACCGAATAGCCAACCAACCTGGAAACGGGTGCAGGCGGCGATTGAAAACTACCTATACAGCCTGTGGCAGCGGGGTGGGCTGGCTGGAAATAAAGCGGAAGAGGCGTATTCGGTGCGTATCGGTAAAGGTATCACCATGACGCAAGATGATATTAATCAAGGGAAAATGATTATCCAGGTGGGGATGGCGGCAGTTCGTCCGGCAGAATTCATCATCCTTCAATTCACTCAGGATATGGCTCAGTAAGCGGCGTAAGCCCTTTACAGACCCCTTATAAGGATAATGCAATGGCGATGATTCTTCCCGGAGTTTCCCATAATGAAACTCTGTTAACGCAAGCGTCGAACGATGATCCGGTGACGATGCCACTGTTTATTGGTTACGCCCTCCCCGATGAGGCTGTTGCTGCGCCTGTAGCGGCGTTGCAGCCAATCAGCGTGGGATCGCTGACGCAGGCTCGCAGCCACTTTGGACAGCGCGGGACGCTGGCTTATTCCCTGCGCCACTTTTTTGAGAACGGCGGGCAGCACTGCTACGTACTCTCTCTCGGGCCATGGGAGGGAGAATCTACCGATCGTCTGAAGTCACTGATTAACGAATTACAGTCTACGCGAATGATGGAAATCCTTTTAGCGGATAACCAATCCGGCCTGTTGTTGGTACCGGAGATGAGCGAGTTAAATGACATGTCTTCTTCCTCCCTCAAGCAAAGGAGTGGGGAAGATGAAGCTGAGTTTGATGCGGCTTTGCTTTGGTATCAGGGATGGGAAGCTTTACTGACGCTGTGTCGTCAGAGCCAGCAGCGCTTTGCGCTGCTGGAATTACCCGAGGCATCGGAAGACGCTATTGCACTGACGCAGCAGTCTTTTTCGACTGACCTTTGTCAGCATGGGGCCGCCTGGTGGCCCCGATTACAAACCAGTTACGTGGATGAGGAGCAGACAACAGCAGCGTACCGTTTGTTGTCTCCGCTCCCTGCTGTGGCTGCCGCCATCCAGTGCAATGCCAATGAAAAGGGGGTTTGGAAAGCACCGGCCAATATTCCGTTGGCAAAAACCGTTCGGCCGACTCAAAACATCCTGACCTCTAAGGCGTTACTGAATGAAAAAGGGGTCTATTGCAACCTGATCCGCAGTTTTGTCGGGAAAGGCGTTCGTCTGTGGGGATGTCGCACTTTGCTCAATGATGAGGCTTCGCCCTGGCGTTATATCCAGACGCGTTTACTGGTCAATAGCGTGGAACATTACTTAAGCAAACTGGCACGCTCTTATCTGTTTGAACCGAATAATGCGCAGACCTGGATGAAATTAAAAGGCCAGGTCTGGACCTGGCTGCGTCAACAATGGCTGGCCGGTGCCTTTTTAGGCACGGTGGAGGAAGAGGCCTTTGCGCTCAGCATTGGATTGAATGAAACCATGTCTGAGGACGATATTCGCAGCGGTAAAATTATCCTTCGGGTTCAGTTGGCTCTGCTGGCTCCGGCAGAGTTTATTGATATCAATCTGATGCTGAATCTGCGTGATGGCTCAGCAACCGTACAACCCGGAGGTCAACGATGATGAGTACACCGGCGGTTTCCCATCGTTTTATCGTGCATTTTTTATTTAACAACATTCCCAACCCGTTTGATATTGCGTTCCAGCGCGTGTCTGGCCTGTCCCGCACGTTAGATGTAAGCCAGCACCGCGAGGGCGGTGAAAACGCCCGCAATATCTGGCTGGCCGAAAAGGTTAACCACGGTAGCTTGGTACTGGAACGTGGCGTGATGAATGCGTCATTCCTGACGTGGCAGTTTGACCGCGTGCTACGTCGGGAAAGTACACAATGGGCGAACGTGGTGATCATGTTGCTGAACGAATCTTCACTACCCGTGACAACCTGGACGCTAAGCCATGCGCTGCCGGTTCGGTGGCAGATGGGGGATTTGGATGCCAGCAGTAATACCGTGTTGATCAATACGTTAGAGCTGCGTTATCAGGATATGCGCATGTTAGGGGTGAAATTATGACGGTCGAAATCCGAGAGCTGATCATTCAGGCTGAAGTGACAGAGTCTTCGCAACCGATATTGCCCTTGCCATCCACGGGGTATGCCGATCTGGATGAGCAACGTTGGGTAGAAAAGATTAAGCAGGAGGTGCTTGAACACCTGCTTGAAAGGGGGAGCCTGTGAGTTTACTAGAGCGTGGTTTAGCGAAGTTAACCATTAAAGCCTGGAAAGATCGTGAAGGAAAAATCCCGGCGGGTGGTATGAGCGTGATGTATAACCCGGAAAGTATCCAACTGGATTATCAGACGCGTTTTAAAACAGAAGACACCATTAACAAGGTATCCCAAAGTAACCGTTATATTATTTCTGAACCGGTCGGACTCAATCTCAGTCTGCTGTTCGATAGCCAGATGCCAGGGAATACCACCCCGGTTGAAACCCAGTTGGCGATGTTAAAAACACTCTGTGCGGTGGATTCAGCCACCGAATCGCCCTACTTCTTGCGCATTACCTGGGGAAAAATGCGCTGGGAAAATAAAGGCTGGTTTGCTGGCCGGGCCAGTGATTTATCGGTCAGCTATACGCTGTTCGATCGTGATGCTACGCCGTTGCGGGCGACGGCTCGCCTGAGCCTGGTTGCGGATGAAAGTTTTATTATTCAGCAGTCATTCAAAGATAAAAATGCGCCTTCGCGTGCATTAGTCAGCGTTACCGATATGGCTTCGTTACCGCTTTTAGCCATTGGAGCTGCGGGTACACTCGTCAGCAGCGTCGATTACCTGTCGTTAGCGTGGGATAACGATATGGATAATCTGGATGACTTCCAGGCCGGGGACAGTCTGCAAGCATTGAAGGGGGGAATGCATGAATAACCTCACCCTGAAAATTGCCGGGCAGGCGTGCTCACTGGGGATCCGCTGGCTACGCGTACAACAACAGATTAATGAAATCCCGACCGCGCGGATAGAACTGCGCGTACCCACGGATAATAACGGCGCCACGGATGGCGCCGTTAAACAGGAAGTGAGTCGTTTCACTTTGGGGGCCACCGTTGCTATCTCTCTGGATGGAAAACCGCTGTTTAACGGCCATCTTGCGCAAAAAAAAATGCAGTTGAAAGGAAAGTACTGGTCAGTACGCCTGGAGGCGCGCCATGTATTGCAAAAA
The DNA here is from genome assembly GCF_050268245.1 of Serratia sp. NPDC078593. Classification (NCBI taxonomy): domain Bacteria; kingdom Pseudomonadati; phylum Pseudomonadota; class Gammaproteobacteria; order Enterobacterales; family Yersiniaceae; genus Serratia; species Serratia sp. NPDC078593. The sequence continues at coordinate 274,686 of NZ_JBNNGK010000002.1, forward strand.
TTGACATTTTTGCCGCGTAGCCGGGTTTTTCTCGATCAGAATGACGGCACCATACTGAAGGGGTTATTCCAGCAGGCTGGGGTAAAGGTGACCCAGAAAGCGGCCAAAGAGTTGAGTAGTAAGCATGAGCAAATGGTCCAGTTTCGTCTCTGCGACTGGCGGTTTATTCGCAACCGACTGTTATCCACCAACTGCTGGCTACTGCCCGATGCGGCCAGTAATAGCGTCGTGATAAGTCCGCTGGCCGAGCCTGCCACGGTTTCGCAGACGCTTGAATGCGACGGTGAGAATTATGGCTATAGTCTGTATGACGTTAACCTGAACTTTGATAACCGGTTTACGCTGGATAGCCTGTCGCTACAAGGGTGGGATATTGCCGACCAAAAGCTCACTTCTGAGCAAAAAAGCCAGGCAAAAAGCTTTCGCCCCTGGAAACCTGAACCCGAGGTTAAGCAAGCGGCGTCCTGGCAGCAAGATTATGCCCTGGCGTTCAGCGATATGCCTGAAACGACATTACAATCCCTCTCGAAATCCTGGTTGAGCCATCAACAGATGACGGGATTGCAGGGCAGCATTCTGTTATCGGGGACGCGTGACTTTAAACTGGGAGAAAGCATCAAACTGAGCCGATTCGGCGCGGGATTAGATGGCACGGCAATACTGACAGGGGTGAATCAGCAGTTCGATATTGAACAGGGCTGGCGCAGTGAATTAGTGGTCGGGATGGCGACACCTATTCTGGAGACTATCCCGCCAGTTCAATCGTTGCATATTGCCACGGTGGCCAAATTTAAGGCCGATCCAAAGCATCAGGATCGTATTGCTATTCATCTGCCCGCGCTGGGTCTGCCTGATGCCACTCTTCTTGCGCGCCTGAGTAAACCCTGGGCCAGTAAAGCGAGTGGATTTTGTTTTTATCCTGAACCCGGTGATGAGGTGGTCGTGGGATTCATAGAAAGCGATCCGCGTTATCCGATAATTCTAGGTGCAATGCACAATCCAAAAAACACCGCGCCGTTTCCACCGCATGAAAAAAATAATCGCAAGGGGCTGGTGGTAGATAAAGACGGTAAGCAGGAAGCGCTGCTGATAGATACCGATAAGAAAACACTGGTGCTCTCTGCCGATAAAAATACGGTCACATTAACCGGTGAGGGCGATATTACCTTTGATACGCCAAAAACGCTCAAATGTAATGTCGATACGCTTATTCAACAGGCTGAAAATAACGTATCGATTACCGGTAAGAAGCAGGTGGAAATAACCAGTGCCAATATCAACATGAAAAAATAACGTTTAAATAACGAGGCAGAAATGAATGACGATAAGTTAACCACGACGCTGGGGCAGTGCTGGTCATTTCCGCCACAGCTTTCACCAAATGATGGCGTCCAGATGACCGCGGGTATTAATGCGGTATTACAGAGTCTTCGCGTATTATTTATGACGGAGCCGGGTGAGCGAATTATGCGTGAAACCTGGGGCGGCGGGATGCATGATTTTATCTTTGAGAATATTTCTGATGAACTGCTGGCGAATATTCACAATCGAATTGAAGAAAGCATTCTGCGCAATGAACCGCGTGCGGTACTTAAAGAGGTGATTATTCAGCCGGCGAAGAATGAGGCCAGTCGTCTGCAAGTACAAATTTCCGTTTATCTTTCTGGCAGTGATATGACTGAAACGATAGAGGGGACGCTGGATATTAATGACGGACAAACGCTGAGATTATTATGAGCAATCTGGTGATGACAGACGGTGACTCGCTGAAATTTGAAACCCTGTTTGGCATTAATACGGTTACGCCAACCGAACCTTGTCTGATTCGTGGTACGGGCGAGGCCAACATCCTGAATAAGAAAATCTGTATTCTGGGTGATGAAAAAAAGGTTTCTATTTCAGCGACGTATACCACTCCGACACATCAAGTTAAGGGGACGGGGACAATCACGATTACCGCGTTGGCAGCCGATCAGCAGGCTGAGTTTGCCACAACCAGGACCCCAGTGATTGTGGTCGGCAGCCAATTCACCGCGCTCTTTACGCCGGGCTCGCCAGCGTCGGATCCGCAGCTTGGGCCGGATCCGAATCCGGCCCCGGCTCCCGGCTCTGGGAAGTTGATCAACAGCCAGTCGTTTGTCACGGCGGGATAACTCCCCAAGCACCTCTTTTTATCATCAAATAATGAATGGGTTACATCATGTCTGACCTGGAACAACTGCAACAAAAATTGGCCAGTGCGTTGACAGAAAACGAGTTTTTACTCGACTCGCGAACGGTGAACGATCTGCTCACTAACGTGGCGGAATACACCCAACGCGTACCGTTTGCGGGCCATACTGATGCTTTCTGGGCGTCCTTCTGGATGGAAAATTGCACGCTAGCCACACTGAGCAACATTTATCACAATCCTGCATTAGCCGCTAAAAAACTGCCGGTACAGCAGGCTTTTTTACTGGCATTGCTCCAGCTTCTTGAGACGCCAAAGGCCTTACTCAATACGCTGCCAGCACGTCATCGTTCGCTTTACTATCGCGAGTTATTGGGTTTTTCCCCACGGGATAATCAGCCGGATAGCGTTGCGGTGAATTTTACGCTACAGAAAAATACCGCGCCTTATCGGTTGCCCGGCGGTAGCCTGCTGGATGCCGGGCTGGATAGCGCGGGCAACAACCTGACCTACCAGACTGACGACAGCCTGCTGGTAACCGGGCAGGAGCTGAAGCAACTGTGCTGGACCCGGAAAAACGCAGAAGCTGCGTGGCAATTTTGTACGGCGCTGGATACCGATAACGATATCGCATTGCCGGATGGAGGGGTTCGGCTGTTCGCCGAAACGCAAAATGAAACGCCCTGGTCAGTGCAAACCCGCCTCGACACGCCACTGACGGCGTTGAAGGGGGAGAGAACGGTAACGGTCACCTGGGCACTAGAGGATGCAGGTTCGGCTGCGATGCCGGAGATGGTCTGGCTGGACGACGGTCAACATCAGGTGCTCCGTGCCGACAGGCTCAGCCCGCATCAGCACCTTTACCGTCTGCCTGCTGAGGCGTTGTCGGATAGCAAAGCGCCCCGTGCGGCGGGAAGCGATGCCTCACTGGCATTACAGTTTCCTGTCGGGCAGCGCGTAGCGTGGCCTGCCACGTTAAACGTCGCGATCCATAACTGTCAGGAGATGGGCTACCGAGCACAAGGCGGGCACGGACATCTGGACGCTTTCAGCTATCCATTTGGCCTGTCGCCGCATTCCGGTCATGCGTTTGAGCTTAAGTTACCTACCTCAATGTTGCGGGCAGGGGGGGAGTTGACCATTGAGCCTCAATGGTGCTCTCTGCCACAGGAGAATTTTGCCCGCTGGTATGCAGATTATCCTGCACCGCCAGCAGAAAATGGTGCGTTTAAGGTGCAGTTTTATCTCACCACGCCGAAAGGGTGCTACCCCTTGGGTGAGGAACAGACGCTGTTTTGCGGTGACGGTGCGCCGCAGATGGTACCACTTCACGCCATACTCCCTGCGGATAGCACGTTGTCTGCGGATGCGGACGTTACCGTCAGTGTGGTGCTAAGCGGAACGGACTTTTTCCATGCCGATTGGCAGAGAAATCCTGCCGGTAAAAATGCGCCGTGGACGCCTCAGGTGAGTCGGATTGACACGCGTTTTCAGCAGCGTTTGTCCCTGCCTGTTGCGGAGACGTCACCTGAGGAAGAAGCTAACCAACAGGCATTATATCTGGGGTTCAGCGGCGTTGCCGCGCAAGATACGCTGTCTGTTTACTGGTCGCTCCGCGCTTCATCCGCACTTGAACTCTCCTGGCAGTATTACAACCAGCAGAACCAGTGGGCATCGTTAGACGCCGTCGTTCAAGACGACACCGCGGGATTATCCGTCAGTAACCCGTGGCGGGCGACGTTACCGGATGATATTCAGTCGGGGGGCGAGGGGCTGGTATCGGACTATTACTGGATAAAAGCGATACCGAAGGTTGGCGCCACATTCTCAGCCGATGATATGCCTAAATTACAGGGGGTTATGGCCAATGCAATGACTGCCACCCTGAATAATAGTGCGCAAGTTGATGATCAACATTTTACCCTGCCATTGCCTGCCGACACCATCAGCCAACTCGTTTCTCCGGTTGATGCCATTAGTCACATTAGCCAGCCTTTACCCTCTACAGGGGGGCGCGTACGGGAAACAGAAAAGGCGATGTTACAACGTGCAACCACGCGAATCGCCCACCGACAGCGTGCTATCACCTGGGGCAATATGCGCAGTTTGTTGATGGACCAGTATCCACAAATTTTTGATGTGCGCTTTCCCGATGTGGAGAAACTGAACCATATTCCGGCGCTCGACGCCCAGACGCTGATGGTGATTCCTGACAGCCGTTATTGCGATAACGATGATACGTTGCGCCCGGTGCTGAGTGACGGCCGTCTGGTGATGATGGCGCAGTGGCTGAGCCAGTACACGTCCCTGTGGGCCGAACCGAAGCTGGCTAACCCGACCTACGTCGACGTGACGGCGTGCTATCAGGTTATTTTTATGCCGGGTATTCACTCTGACTATGGTTATCGTCAACTGGAAATACAATTACGGCAACAATATATGCCGTGGGGGGACGATCGACGGCTGGCCGTTACACCGGGAAATCAGGTGGACTATTACCAACTGCTCGCCACGCTACAACAGTCAACAGTGGTTAAACGCGTGGTCTCGCTGACGCTGAGTCGCAGCAAGGGTGAGGAAACGCAGCAGACCATCATCGCCAAAGACAACGAAGTCCTTATTTTGCACTCAAACACCTCCCTCTCGACAGGAGAAGCATATGTCTAAAGAAAACGCCTTGTTCCCGATGGTGAAGGACGCCATTGCGTTTGAAACCCTCTGGCAACAAGTCACCGAACAGGTAAAAACACTCAGTGGGGATGTTTGGACGGATACCGGTGAGCACGATCCTGGCGTCACCTTGTTACAGTCCGCTACCTGGAATTGTTCTGACCTCAGTTATCGTGCGTCGCTACCGTTGAATGATTTGCTCACGCGCGCAGGAGAGGAGACGCTATTTCCGCAAGAGTTCGGGCCCGATCGCGTGCTCACTTGTAATACGGTAACGGCGGAAGATTACCGTCGCGCATTACTCGACTTGCACAGCAGCGACATTAAGCTTGCCAGTACGGAACAGGATTTTTTGTTCAGCGATGTTCGTCTGATCAAAGAGCCTGAAGGGAATCGTTTCCACTGGTGGTATAACGCGGAACTGCGAGAGTACAGCTTCAGTGATCCCACCGATTCAAAGAACAAGAAGAAAATAACGCTGCGCGGGAATCTCTGGTTATCGGTGATTCCGACCCGCTTTACCCAGTCGTTGTCGGCAGAGGATCGGGCACTCGTGGAGCAGTCTCTGGACGATTTTCTGGTGGCGCACCGTAATCTTGGCGAAAGCATCTCGCGGATTACCTGGCTGGAATCGGTTACGTTTAGCCCGCGTATCACGGTTGAACTGGCAGAAAACGTCGGTGATATCAATCAGGTTGCGGCACAAATTTATCAGGTGACTGAAGCGTTCCTGCGGCCAACGGCCGTGCGTTATACCACCGAACAGCGACGTGCGCTCGGTGATGCCGACGAGGTTATCTTCGAAGGGCCACGGTTGCAGCATGGCTGGCAGCAGACGACACCATCACGGATTTCCCCGGAAGGGATAACCCTTAACCTCAGCCCATTGGTCAATCAGCTGTTGGCTATCCCCGGAGTGGCCAGCCTGGGTCAACTATCTGTCGACCCGTTGCCTGAGCACGTCACGGCGATTGCGGAAGATAGCTGGTCATGGCAGGTTACCAGCGGGTATTTTCCACAGCTGTGGGGGGACACTCCGCTGGCGCTGTTGGCCGGTGATGATAGCCCGTTAACTTTTATTGCCAAAGGCGGTATTTATAGCCGACCAACCGAATTGGGCATGGCGGATTACCTGACGGTGCCAGAACTGATCAAGACGCAAGCGACGGTGCTACCCGCCGGGCGCTTGCGTAATCTGGACACCTATACCCCCGTTGGCCAGCGCCTGCCTGAATGCTATTCGCTACAAGAGCCGGATTCAGAGATTGGTGATTCGATCCGCGCGCTGCATCAGTTCTTGCTCTCTGCCGACCAGTTGCTGGCTGACGGTAGCGCGGAGCTGGCGCTGTTGCCGGAATTGCTGGCATTTAAACAGCGCGGCAATGCTATTCGCGGCACCCGCTGGCCCTATGCCAATACCTCGGTGCAACAGGATGTCCATCAATCCTATGCCGATACGCTGACTGATTTTCAGCAACGGGATGCGGCGATCTTCACCGATAATGGCCGTGCGCTAAATCAGGCCAATTTCACCCGTGAACTGAATTTTCTAGACTATCTGCTGGGATATTTTGGTACGCATCGCGCGGCTTTGCCGCTGACGCTGGATATGTCTGACTTTCTTGCTACTCAGCGTGCGTATTTGGCACAGCAGCCCGATCTTGGCTATGACCGGGTCAATATCCGTATTGACAAGGTCTCGGCACTGCAAAAGCGCATTGCTGCCCGCATCGGTTTAGATAGCACCTGCTTTGCCGATAATCCGGATCTCAGCCAGTTGCCGTTTTATCTGATTGAACATCGTCAACTGCTGCCGCAGACACCGGACAGTGATTTTAATAGCGAGCAAACGCTAACGGATTTTTCCGTGGCGGAGCCTCTGTTAACCCTCACTCAAGCAGGGATAGCGGGCAAGATTGCCCAAGGGCAACTCATCGATCTTATTGTGATTGAGGGGGAGAACCGGGGGCGTATTAGCCGGCTGCTGGTGACGGCCACCGACGGGGAAAGTTTTAGTGTGAGCACCGCGAACAGCCAGCAATTGAAAAACAATCTGGCACGTCTCCAGAGTGCCTGGAAGGCGGGCAATTTACGCTGGCAGAACAGCAACGTCTGGCTGCAAGATATGAACTATCGGCTCAATTATGCCTCCGATGCACAGCAGCCTGCCAACCCACAGCAGCGACTGCTGGCAAGTAATGCGCAAACTCCGTACCCCAGTATGGTCAGCGTCGGTGACATCATTGTGATCCGTTTTAGCGGCCTTCAGTTTTCCAGGTCAGATGACAGCAAAGCGCATCGGCCTGTGGCAGAGGCTGACTGGCAGCTTGAGGCGACGATTAAGGCCATCGATCCGGTCACGGGTACCCTGCTTATCGAAAAGGCTGTCGATAGCGCAGACGATTTTCCGACCGCAGAGGAAAGCTTTCGCTATCAGTGGAATTTCGGTCATGCCAACTATGCCACTACCGACCGGTTTTCATTTGTGGTCAGTGCCGTGCATAACCGCCGCTTAATTGAGCACAAAAATATTGTTCCCGATAAGCTGATTGCCTGGATGCAGGAAACCATCATGGCGAAGTTCCCGGCTCACGTATCGCTGATTAACCACTGGTTGGATGACGCGGCGTTTAAAAACTTTGGTGCCACCTATAAGCGCTGGCAAAACAGCGGCACGCCGCTGGGCGATGATGCCTTTGCCATTATGCAGATGCTGACCTTAGGCCACCTGCCGGTCACGCAGTTGGACATTGGCTTGATGCGTGTTGCCACTGACGCGCAGCGCACTCAGGTTGTCGGCAGTGACGGCAGCGAATGGCATTCCGATATTATTCTCAGTGAAGAGCTGCTTTATGTCCCGCAGGATGCTCCATCGGATAGTTAAGTATTTTTGACCTTGTTTCTCATTTATATTTTAAGTAATGGAGATTGATTGCCACGAATAAAATACGGTGATTTTCTTCTTGTTGTAAATACGCTACAACCAGTAAGTAGTAGATCTGAATGGATAATTAATATGGTATGCAAAGCATATCGGTATAGTTATCTTTAATTAACTCTAAGATCCTATCCTATTAGGCTCTTAATCTTAATAATATTTTAGGAGTATTGTATGACTATCGATAAAAAAGAATTACGTGATGCCCAAGAAGTACCGAGCGTTGAAGAATTAAAAGAACGCTTTAAAGCGGGAAGTATTCCGTTGCAAACGGATTTTGCGAATTTAATTGATGTGGCTGAGCATGGCCGTAAGGCGGTAGGAAAATCAAAAGGGCAAACCGGTCCTGCTAACGGTTTTATTCTCTCTGATACGGGGCGTTTAGAGTTAAAAGTATACGAGAGTGGCGGGGTAAAAGTTGATGCTAATGGTATCAATGTTTTATCGAATGATACTCATGGTATACACATTGATCAATTTGGCGTAGGGGTGAAGCTTTATCCAGGTCATGGCCTGGAACATAATGATTCAGGGTTAGGGATCAAGGTAAATGATAACAAAGGGATTACCGTTGATAAAGATGGCGTAGGGGTAAAACTTTATCCTGACTGGGGGCTGGAGCACGATTCATCAGGGATCTGGGTCAAGGTAAACAAGGATAAAGGGCTGGAGGTTGATAAAGACGGTATTGGACTGAAACCAGAGCAGAGCTTTCAAAAAGGCATGGTGATGATGTTTGCTGGCTCAGAGGCTGAAATGCCGAAGGGGTGGGCATTATGCGATGGTAAAGAGGGTCGACCGGATTTACGCGACAGGTTTGTACTGGGGGCCGCTGCATTTAGCGATGTCAATAAAACCAATAATCAAAAAGTAACAGGGAGTAATGAAGACAAGCAATGTAGTATTAAATCGGATGCGCAAACCCCCAACATTAGCGTGACGGTGAATGAGCATGCTTTATCTGTAGCGCAGATTCCCGAGCATAACCATTTAGGGGGGATGCGCTCCAGTGCTTATGGTAGTAGTTTTATTCACAATGATGTAACTTCGGCTGCGGAATATGGTAGTGCCTCTTCAGGGAAATCACCCGATGACGGTTTTAATTTTGCAGATATAACTGTTCTCTTAAGTGGAGATAAGAACGGTAATTTTAGTGGGTATCAGCTTTACACCTCTAAAATGGGGGGATCAAAACCACATAATCATGACGCCAGTGCGATACAGGATGCTCATCAGCATAATATCAATGTCGTTCCACCTTATTATATATTGGCATTTATTATTAAGCTGTAATCACAGAGGGTTGCGTGTAATTCGGCTAGCCATTATTGGTTTTTTATTAGTGTAAAACTTATTAGAGAATCAGTCTATGATACCTATCCATATCGATAAGGTAATGTGTAATATTAGGGCGCCCTGTAAAGCACGGGGCAAAAAGATATTATTATCATCCGTACTGAATGCCGAAAGTATTAAATATACGCTCAGGCTGGTGGCGCAAGAGATACCATTTTCTGGCGAAATCAGCAGGGAAAAAGGGGTGATTAATCTGGGGGCCATTCCGGCCTCCCAGTTTGACACGCTATTTACCGAGCGACTGGCACAGGCGTTTGCTGATTATCTTGCCCGCGAACAGGCATCTGCCCACGCCCAGCCTGCCACTGGCAGGCTGGAGCCTGAATCGGCGGACGTGCTTAACGAGCGCGATCATGATGGTGAGAACCTGTATCAGCTGGCGCTGGACTGTTTGCAGCCCGCTGTTTTGCAGCAACGGCTACGGGATACCCCGGCGGCGCGGCTTCAGCAGTGGCTCAGGCTATTGCTGCTGCACACCCGGCAACAGCAGGAAATGCTGCCAACATCCTGGTACAGCCGGGTAACGGCCAGCCGGCTGTCGATGGCCGCCGTGTGGTATTTGCAAAATAGCCAGCAGGGGCGGGTCTGGCTGAGTCAACATGCTCCTGCCGTCAGCCAGGTGACAGCGTGGGGAGACGCGATTGCCCAGGGCGAAATCCCGTCCGGGCAGGTGGTGCAGCTACTGACCGGCGGTCGGTTTTCCGGCAGCATGCCGCTCGCTCAGCCAGCGCTTCCCCCGTTGGTGGCTACGCGCTGGTTACTGCCATTATGGCAACAAAACGCGGTGCGCCATGCGATTCGCAGGCAGGAAGGGGCGGAGCGTGAGCAGCAGATTGCTGTTTATCTAAACCGCTGTTTACAACCGTTGGGCAAACATGCGCGGCCGGGTGATGAAATGAGCCATATACGACAGCAAGATGAATATGCGGCTTCTCCGGGCCAGCACATCAGCAATGCCGGGTTACTGCTGCTCTGGCCGCTGTTGCCTCAACTCTTTGCGCAGTTGGCACTCTGTGAAGAGCAGCAGTTTATCAGTGACGGCGCTCGCTGGCAGGCGCTGTACTGCCTGAACTGGCTGGTATGGAGCAACCGTGATTCAGATGACGAACGGTTAACTCTCAATCAGTTACTGTGTGGTATTTCACTGGCGGCCCCGCTACCGACATCAACAAACCTGAGCGAACCGCAACAGCAGCAGATTGATCGCTGGTTAACCGCTATCGGTCAGCAACTCCCCGGCTGGCAAACCTTGAGCCTGACGGATATCCGCCAATTGTTCTTACAGCGCACGGGCGAAATCAGCACCGAAGGGGCACTCCCGCAGATTATTGTGAGATCGGAACCCTATGACTATTTACTCAGAGACTGGCCGTGGCCGATGACGCTGGCGTCTTTTCCGTGGACTGAACAGCCACTGACCATCGTCTGGCCTACCCTTAATACTTGAAGCTGCATCTTTGTTGGCTGCGCCTGCGTGCCCCAGTCACATAGTTATCTATGCGCCTGGGAACTTACAGCTTTGCCGCCTCAATGCAACTCCAATTATTTGGGGTATATACCGGGTATCACAGGATAAACGACCGCTATTTTCTCTTCTTATCGGATATCAACATGACGCTTTCTTCAGCCCTTCAGCCCGCATTTATCCCGCCGGGTGATTGCCAGCTATCGCTATTGTTTAGCGAGCTGGAACGTATCGATCTGTTATTACAGCATTATTATTACTGCCATTCAGCGCATCACGAAGTTTTTAACGGGTTTCTGCTCAGTGAAGAGGAGGTTGAAGCGCGAATGCAGCACCCCATCGGCAGGCCTCATTGGGCCGCTGTCACACAACCGGTATACCGGGCGGGAAACGGGCAGCCATTGGTAACCGAAGGCTTAACTGACCTGATTCATCGTTTCGAACTCACCGACTTTGAACGGGACACGGTGCTATTGGGATTGCTGCCCCATTTTGACAGCCGTTATTATGATCTGTTTTCCTGGATCCAGGGGGGCAAGCAAAGTCAACTGCCCAGTTTTTCATTGGCCTTAACGCTATTGTGTTGTTCAGACAAGGAGAGGCGGGCACAGCAAGCCAGTTTTCTACATCGGGCACCGTTAATGAGCTGTCAGCTCTTAGCGATAGAGGAGAATAAAAAAAATCCGGCATGGAACCAAACTCGCTTTATTACCGATAGCGGTGTGTACCATTTTTTACTCGGGCATCACTATTTGGCGCCGGCGTTAGCGTCGTGGGCTGAATGGTTCCACCCGCCAGCGTTGCCTTTTTATCCTGCCTGCTTGAAACACGCGTTGGCAGACGTGTTACTGACTGACGATATTGAGCCACGCCCCGTGGTGTTACTGCGTGGTATGCCGGGGAGCGCCAGAGCCCATGCGGTGTCGAGCATTTTTGCTTCTGAAAACCGGCAGACGCTGTGGGTCGATATCGATAAATGCGCCGAGAGCGATGACGATGCGCTGTTAATGCACTTAACCTGTCTGATGCGTGAAACTCGTATGCGCGGCGCGGGCATGGTGATCCGCCACTTGCAGGCACGGATGGAAAAGAGCACGTCACTGCCGGAGAGATTATCTGAGCAACTCAACCAGCCGGGATTAAGGGTAGTGTGTCTGGTCGAACCCTATTCCCCGCCTTTATGGCTGAAAAAGACGCCCACCTTGCAGATAGAGATGCCGGTATTGACGCTAGAGGAAAAAACACAGTTGCTTATGGCTTGCTTGCCAGAGCGCCGTGCCGCGGATATTGATCTTATCGGTTTAAGCCAGCGCTATACCTTTACCCCGGAAAGCCTGCCGCTGATTGTGCAAGAGGCCGAACTGTATCGGCAACAACGTGATCCGGCGGATGTTCTGCAACAGTGTGATATGCGCCATGCGCTCAATTTACGCACCCAACAGAACTTTGGTTCGTTAGCGCAACGCATTACGCCGAAGCGGTCATTAAACGACCTGTTGGTGTCGGAGAGTCTCTTGCAACAGCTCCAAGAGATGTTGACGGCCATCCGTTATCGGGAAAAAGTCCTGGCCGGCGGGTTTAAAGACAAGGTGGGCTATGGCGTCGGGATCAGCGCGCTGTTCTACGGTGACTCGGGAACCGGGAAAACCATGGCGGCGGAAGTGCTTGCCCATACCCTGGGGGTCGATTTAATCAAGGTTGACCTTTCCACGGTAATTAATAAATACATTGGTGAAACCGAGAAAAATCTCTCCCGTATCTTTGATTTGGCAGAGCAGGATGCCGGCATCTTGTTTTTTGATGAGGCCGACGCCTTATTTGGTAAGCGTAGTGAAACCAAAGATTCCCATGACCGGCATGCCAATATTGAAGTGTCTTACCTGTTACAACGGCTGGAGAATTTCCCCGGGCTGGTTATTTTATCCACCAATAATCGCAGCCATCTCGACAGTGCGTTTAACCGGCGCTTTACCTTTATTACCCGCTTTGCTTACCCGGATGAAACGCTGCGGCATAACATGTGGAAAAAAATATGGCCGAAGAATATTAAGGTCTCACCGGACGTGGACTTTGAAAAATTAGCGCAGCGGGCAAATATTACCGGCGCCAATATCAGGAATATTGCCCTGCTGGCCGCCTTCTTCGCTGCAGAAAGTGATAATCAGGAAGTTAGCCACCGTCATATCGACGCGGCGTTAACCCGTGAGCTGGCCAAAACAGGGCGGCTGGCTATTTAACCTGCTGACTCAATATCCCGTGTCAATAACGCATCATGAACAGTGATAACTTACTATTAATACCGAGGAACAAGTATGTCTAATTATCAAACGCTGGTCGACGTGAATAACGCGATGAATAAGATGCTGCGCGCCTATGTGAATGAGGCCGTGGCAATCCGCTTTGATTTACCGGATGTGGATGCCACGCAGTCCGATGCTGCGATAAGCGTGTTTCTTTATGATATCCACGAAGATCTGCAGTTGCGTACCGCAGAGTCTCGCGGATTTAATGTCGGCGCGGGTCGGTTGTCACCCGGTTGGGTCAACGTGAAGTGCAACTACCTCATTACCTATTGGGAATCAACCGGCCCCGCTACGGATGCCAGTAACCCAGACAGTCAGCCTGACAACCAGGCCATACAGGTGATGTCCCAGGTGCTGGCGGCGTTGATTAACAACCGCCAGTTAGCCGATATTCCCGGGGCTTACACGCAGGTTATGCCGCCTAAAGAAAATCTGAACAGCCTGGGTAACTTCTGGCAATCGCTGGGCAATCGTCCGCGCCTGTCGCTCAACTATTGTGTCACCGTACCGATTAGCCTGAGTGATAAAGGTGAGGACGTGACCCCGGTTAAATCCTTGTCTACCACCGTTGAGCCAAAAGCGCCCGTTTCTCCACAGGCCATTTCCGATGTACTGCGGGAGCAATTAATGGTGGCGCTGGGCGGTGATGATGATGCCCGTCTTGCAATAACGCACGTTAATCTGGATGCCTCGCCGGTTGCCGCTTCAAACGGGGGGGCGGCTGACATCAGCGTGTCGTTGCAGGTTTCCGGTATGACGCGGAGGGAATATCTCGCTCCGATGAACACCGTTTTTGACGAATGGGAAAAGGATGAGGCTGCAGCGGTCACGCCCGATGGCTACCGTGTTTATATCAACGCGGTTGATAAGACAGACCTGGTGGGGATTTAAATACATTTCTTTCTGGGATTACCATGGTGAAAAAACTTGAAAATCATGAGGTGATTTTATGCGTAAGCCAATAGCCTTTACCCAAAAGAAATCAAAACCAATGCAGGCTCCACTTGCTAAAGAAGACGAGTCGTTCCAGGAGTTTGAGGACGAGATGCATGATGAGAGTAAAAATCGCATATGTCGATATACCGATAGTCTGGATGTTATAACCAGCGTTGTAAACACGATTCACGACGCTGTCGACAATACGATTAATTCCTCTCGAGCCATGCGAGCCCTTGCCAAGAATGGCTCTAATATCGTGATCACTCATACTACCTCAGCGTTCTCTGGCCTGGCAGGATCAACTCTTGGAGCAGTCGTGGGGACATTGATTTTACCTGGTGCAGGTACTGCAGTTGGGGCCGCAGTCGGTGGTCTAAGCGCAGGGATCGCAAGCAAAGAGCTGACCAAAAAAGTTCTTGGAAAGACACCGCTGAAAAAAAATAAACGATTGCAAACATCAACAATCCAACAGGAGATTGAACATACTCATGACTCCATTCTACGGTCAGGTTTATTTACGGTGAAAAACGCGTATTTGAGCAACAACAATAGCACTAAGAAGAATTTTGCCGTTATGGGGGTGAAAAAGGCGATAGATGAGGCGACTGGATTGTCGTTACCAGTCGGGGATCTCGCAGATTTTGCTCTTCAGATCAAAGAGTTGAGCGATGGTGAATTGGGAAGTAAAAAAATAAAGAAAATTGAAAAGATATTTGAAGTGATTGAATCGATTATATCCATGGAGGGGTATGATGACATACAGGATCGGTTCGAATATCTTGGTAAAGAGAAAATAAGCAGAGATGGTGCACTTAATACTATCAAGCGTAAAAAAGTAAGTAGTGAAGGTATATCAAACTCTGTGATGCATATAGAAAACAGGATTAGAGATACACGAAGAATGCTACTCAATTTTCAGCCTGAGGCATCTTGAATAGATTTTCGCGTTAAGACATCGTCATGCAACATGGCATGTGACGTAGAGAGATGTGTGGGGGGGAGGGCGTAAAAAACCTGCATTAAGACTTGATGTGCAGGATGACGCATGGATTTATTTTTGACTTAACGGCAGTGTAATTTCTGGCGTTAATGGCAGCAGATGGATAAACCATAGTGTTATCAGATTCTGTGGGGCTTGATAATGAATCTATTTTTACTTTAATAGAAAGGTGTTCGCTGCTAACTCTATTTTTATCAATAGTATGCAGCTCATCTGTTTTATATCAATCAGTGGAGTCCCCTCCCATACACATTTTTAACCTAAAGGAGATATATCGATGCCAACAGAAAATCCAAAATCACAACAAGTAATAGATGAGTTTAATAAAGCCATTATACGCGCAGCAGAGTATGAAGGTAATATTGAGAATGTCATTCGCAATAAGGTTGACAGATTTTTCCCCACGGCAGAGAAATCTCTGAAAGAAAGTGTTGTTGCCCTGGCGGTAGAAAAATAGCTGAGGAAAAACAGGCGTTTTAGTTTAATCATCTGGGTAACGATCTGCTTGAATTCCCCGCGGTGGAATATATCGCTCGCTCTTTTTTGCGTCGAACGCTGGAAAAGACGGCTGTTATTCAGGCGAGGGCCAGTTGCCTGCTTGATGCCATCGGCGACAGCAAACAGAATCAGGATATTTTACTTAAAGGGATGCTGCTGGCCGTCACTCGCTTCTACACCGCTAACGGGGCCAATGTGATCAACCCGGGTTACGGTGGGTTCGCGCCGCCGAAAAATGCGGGAGAGATGGAGAGCCGCCTGCAAGCTCTGCTGAAGAGAAATCAATACCTCACTTCCGGCCAGCGCTCGCAGGCGAAAAGTGAGTATCGCCAGACGGTTGAACTGCTCCATAGGGCGCTTGAATCGCCGATGTTTGAACGGTATTCCGGTACGCTCTGGCATGGCAGCCATGTCGCCGTGGCCGAGGCGTTGCTTGAACAGGGTAACGATGCCCGGTTCCCGGGGTTTATGAGTACCACTTACGATCCGGCAGTTGCCAAAAGTTATATGGCGAAAGGGGCGCTGATTGTAGTGAAACCCGGGGAGGTCAGCGGATCGCTGGTTGAAGGGATCAGTAATGCGCCGGGCGAAAAAGAAGTGCTGTTTCCTGAGGGGACGCCGTTTACTGTTGAAAAGAGTTATGTACTGCATCTTGAAAAAGGTTATCCCCCAGAAGCCAATTCAATGATTAAGAAAAAGAGATTCGATTTTGAAGTGGCGAATGGATCGAAACAGCCTTACGTGAAGGTCTGGGTGACCCGCTCCGGACAGACCGACGGGAGCGATCCGGAAGGCGAGCGTGAGCTGGCATCGCTGATTGAACAGCTCAAAACCGGTAGCGTCGAGGGACTAGAGCCGGAGACTAAAGTAGTGCTGCTCAAGCCAAGGGCGTCAGAAGAGGATGAGATGTCAGCAGAGGTGATGGATGCTGCCTTGCCGATCCCAAGGGGGGAAAAAACACAGGCGCAAATGATCGCGCGGTGATGATGGTGTCGGAACACGCCCACGCTCCCCAACGGCAAAAGCCAGGAGAGGAGATGGAGTAGCTCCTGACACGGCACAGGGATCTCAGTCTACTTCGCAATAATATACCTTTCAGCTGGCTGCTTGAGGCCGGCCGGTCATATCGACAGCGGCCATAGCGGGTTACGGATACGGCAACTTTATATTTTTTATCCTTTCATAACATGAGAATTTATACTTATGCCATACGATAACGATTTAATCCCAGTAAATAAAACATTGCCCTTAGAAGAACGCGTTGAAGAAGATGACTCTTTTGAAGAGCAACCATTTTCAATTCGCGATCGGTTTAGCGCTGAAAAAGGCGACCTGGTATACGGCTTGAGTGGGGAAAGGGGAAATTATCTCTCTTCTGCCATTGGACAAACTTTTAGACCTGAAGATAAGCAGATGCCCGCGTCCATTATTGATATGTATAACAATACGATATCTCTGCAAACCAACATGGCATTGCTGGATGGACCTTTAATGAAATTTGTTAAGTCACCCGAGAAAAATATGAAAAAAATGCTGCCGCCTGATGATATCAAGGCGCGGTCACAGAAGGTAAGAAATTATCCATTGTGGGAGAGCTATTTTGCAGCGGGAGAAACTAATAGTAAATTTAATATGCAAGAGATATATAAAGAAACACGGAAGAAGTATGGTAGCAGTCCGTATCATCAGTGGCATATAAGTGGCGGTGACAGCGCCCCTAAACTGCTCTGGAAAAGAGGGAGTAAACTCGGTCTTGAAATGGCTGCGCAGGGAGCTGGGAATCGCATCCATTTTGTTTTAGATGGTCTTGATATCCCCTCGATTGCGCGCAAGGAGGGAGCAGGAGGACAATCAATTACAGCAAGTGAATTACGTTATGCATACCGTAATAAAGACAGACTAAAGGGCAAGGTTTTTTTCTACCAGAATAATGTTCAGGTTGCCGCCCCATGGGAATTAAACCCAGAGCTATGGTCGCACTATACACCAACACCGAAAGGGAGTGAGCCGCAGCTAGTCCGAAAAAGACGATTTAACCAATTGACCTCCTCCATTCGTCGGGCGTTGAAACGATGAATAGCAAAGCCTGACCACGAGAAGAGTCATTTAGGTACAGGACTGCCTGACGGCCGCATAATGTGCCGGAGCATGAGCTACCGCCTTGGTATTCCACGCCCCCATCCAGCGCCGTCATGCATGCTTTGTGCTATATCGGTTTCAGCGTGCGGAAGCCGTTTCTGCCCATGGCGTGCACGGTTGGTTGACGGACGAGGAACTCCAGGCGCAGAACGCCGCTTTGGCGCAGGTGACACAGGCGTATCGGCATAGCTTAAGCGAGTTTTCCGACTGGCCAGCGGTGTCGTTTAACCGCAATTAAGATTTGACGCCGCTCTGGTGCTGAAGTCCGTTAGTCCGGCGCCGCAGGCCGGATTAAACCCCGGTCTTTTAGCAGCTTCTCGCTCTGAGCCGGCTGCGGCAGTGAAGCAGGTGCAGGAGCTTCAGTGTCTTCCCGGTAAGAAGGCAATGTGTAATGGTTACCTAAAACCAGACACGGATTTAGGCACATTGTTGTAATCGGCGTTCATATTCATCCGGCGATATATTTCCTAGCCGATAATAACTGTAGAGGCTCGCAATCGAAATCTCTCTGACTCGCAATCCATTCTACCGGGCTCACAATAACTGCAAATCAACATCGTCATCTCGGCAAATCGACCGCATTAAACCGGTAGCGTCGAGGGACTTAAAGTAGTGTTGCTCAGGCCAAGGGCGTCAGAAGAGGATGAGATGTCAGCAGAGGTGATGGATGCGGCCTTGCCGATCCCAAGGGGGAAAAAAACACAGGCGCAAATTATCACGCGGTGATGACTGTTACGTGGCATTACAGGGAGCATCGTATTATGCGGCTGCGTAGGGCGTGGCACGCCGCACCCGTTTGATTACGGAGACTATTTATACGCAGGCCGGGCGTGCCCGGCCACTACGGGGGGGTTGATGGCGGGTGGAGGCGTGGTGCATGGGGTATTGCTGCGTAGGGGAGTGGCATGCCGCGCCCGTTTGATGATGGAGCCTATCCACATGCAGGCCGGGCATGCCCGGCCACTACGGGGGTGTTGATGGCGGATGGAGGCGTGGTGCATGGGGTATTGCTGCGTAGGGGCATGGCATGCCGCGCCCGTTTGATGATGGAGCCTATCCACATGCAGGCCGGGCATGCCCGGCCACTACGGGGGTGTTGATGGCGGGTGGAGGCGTGGTGCATGGGGTATTGCTGCGTAGGGGCGTGGCATGCCGCGCCCGTTTGATGATGGAGCCTATCCACATGCAGGCCGGGCATGCCCGGCCACTACGGGGGAGATGGCGGGTGGAGGCGTGGTGCATGGGGTATTGCTGCGTAGGGGCGTGGCATGCCGCGCCCGTTTGATGATGGAGACTATTTATATGCAGGCCTTATATATAGGCCGGGCATGCCCTTATATGCAGGCCGGGCGTGCCCGGCCACTACGGGGGTGTTGATGACGGGTGGAGGCGTGTTGCATGGGGTATTGCTGCGTAGGGCCGTGGCATGCCGCGCCTGTTTGATGATGAAGCCTATCCACATGCTGGCCGGGCGTGCCCTTATATGCAGGCCGGGCATGCCCGGCCACTACGGGGTGGCATCACGGAGGCATCGTGTTGCGCAGGCCTTGAAGTTGTTAGCGATACGGTGCGGTGAGTGGTACCTCGGCGTCTGGCTCGTGGGTGATCCGGTTGCGCAGATCGCGGCGGATTAACTCAATCGCCCAGAACCAGAATACGTGGCCGAGGATTTCAGAAATATATTCATCGATGGGTATCATGGATAAAGACGGCGTCAGACCAAGAAGAGGAAAACTAATCCCGTGAACGGCGACCGTTGCAATCAGGCCGGCCATCGCCCCTTGCCACATTTTGACCTTTGGAAAACATTCAGCGACCACACAATAGCCAATGGCAAAGACCAATGAAAATAGAATGTGTGTCACCATTACCGGGTTAATAATGTGCTCCGAAAAGGTGTACACGGTGCTGGTTGGGTCAATGCCGAGATAATCGCGTAAGAAAAGATAAGGTGGATTGAACTCGTTGCGGCCATCTGCGATGGTTCGCGGCGGTAAGGGTACTTCCGCCCCCCATTTGACGAATGCCGACATAATACCAGCGATAATACCGACAAAAATAGCGACACCATAGCGACGCCGTTTAGGGTCAGTGGTTAAAAACAGGTCTTTTATTTGCATAACTGGTCACCAATGTTATTCATATATTCCATTATAGGAAGAGTCATAATAGTGGTGCTGGTTGAATAAATGACCAGTTTTTTAACCAAAAAAATAAGAGTAGATCAGTGAAAGTGTAAATAAAGTAAGTGTCGCGACTTTTTTAACTCTCCACTCACCCTATCATCATGGATATTTTTATTGATCCCTACGTTAACAACTCAACGCTGAATTACAGCGGACGCAGCACGATGATACCCGGTGTGGCGAGGACATAGTCGATAAACGGTGAGTCCACAACGCGGTGGTTATGTTCACGCGAAGAGGCATTACGCAGCATGGGGCCTTCGGGGGTCATCACGTAGATGCCGACGTGGGTGACGTCTAACCCGTTTAAATGGCTGTAAATCCCAATGTAGTCGCCGGTGCGTAGCTGATTCAGGAGCTGTTGATCAACATAACCGCCGGGTATGTAACTCACGCTACGCGTCACATTGGGCAAACCGGCAAGATACTGGCTGCCGTCAGCTTTTTGGTTGAGGTGTTTTTCCAGTGTGATGGCATGCGGACTGAGCTGCGTGGTGATATCTTTGGCGATGATTTCAGGCTGATGCGCCCAGTCACTGAAAAAATGTTTACGTTTTAAGAACCTTACCTCACCGTTGATGTAACGTGTGGCGATCAACCGTTGCACAAACTGTTGCTGCGTATTGGCATGTCTCAATGCTTCAACGTAGTCGAGATAGGTGAAGCAATCCAACCCGCGGAAATCTACCACTAATTTTTCTGGTAGGGTGGCAGAGCCCACCAGCCTGTCAGCCACATAGGGCGTGCCGAGAAACTGCTGCGAAATGTGTGCAATAGCAGAACCAGCATCCAATGGCGGCTGCGTTTGACGCGTTGTTAAAATGCTTTCAAGTTTATCGCGGGTGGTTGTATCAATTTGCATGTAGGTTTCCGTAGCGGAAGTAGGATTTGTCGTTGGATAGGCGGCGGTGGGCATCGGTGTTTGCCTGGCGCAGCCGGTTAATAAAACGATCAACATCCATTGAGCTGCCTTGCTCATGTTTCTCTCCGCGGGCGACACCTATTTGTTAGGTGATAACAGTTGAACGCTATCTTGCCGGTTGAAGAGTAAACCTTAGCTAAACTGTGAACGTTATTTTTAGCGGGTTAATAACCGACTTCGTTGTTGAACGGTAAATACCAAAATAACGCAATTTCATGGTCGGCGATGTCCGCTTGACCACGGTAGAGTAAACGGTCGATCCCGCCCAGCGTAAAGCCGTAACGCTGGTAACAACGGCAGGCCGTTAGGTTATTGTTTTGCGTTTCCAACATCAAGCCTGCGGTATCATGCTCATGCGCCCACTGCTGCGCGGCATGCAATAACGCGGTTCCGATGCCCCGGCGGCGCGCATAGCGGCTGACAGCAACCTCTTCGATTAAGGTGTAATCATTCCAGTTTTTGCTCAATGTGATATGCCCAACCGCCACGCCTTGATAGCGTGCGAGGAAGGTGTCGCCTTCATCATTTACGAAAGGTGCCAGCGGGTAATTTTTGCGAAATGGCACGACAGGCAGGATTGGCCACTGTTCAAATGGCGTGTCAAAGCTGGGATGGGCGTAATGCTCAACGTAGAAAGTGAAATCGTTATCTTCCAGATAACGGTGGGGCAGATCGGTGATGCGTTCAATCACGATCTCGCTCATCAAGGCAGCTCCCGTAAAAGTTTGGCCGGATTCCCAGCATATATCCCTTTCTGGGTAATGTTCTTGGTCACCACTGCGCCCGCGCCAATTACGGCATCGTCGCAGATCGCGACTGCTAAAATAGTGGCACCGGAACCGATCGACACCCGATTACCGATGCGCGTATGCCCCCAACTGTCGGGATTGGCATTAGGCGCGCCTGCTTTAAACAGATCGTTGGCGAACATGACGCCATGACCGACAAAACAGTCCTCGCCAAGGGTGACATATTCGCAGATAAAGCTGTGCGACTGGATTTTGCTGCGTGCGCCCACGCGGACGTTTTTTTGAATTTCGACAAAGGGTCCGACAAACACGTCATCGCCCAAATGGCAGCCATACAGGTTGCTTGGCTCGATTACCATCACGTTTTGGCCGATTTCGACATTGGCAATGCCGCTTTGGCGGGTACGGAGTTTTTGCGTCATGATGTTCCCTCAATGCACTAACAGATTGATTATAGAGCAAACCGCCGGGTAATCCTTGCTGAACGAACGTTTTTTCAGCGACTGGCTATACTTTATACAGGGGGGAGCCCCGTAGTCGCGGTCCTCACGCGGGCAGGTTGTTCGCCTGAGGTGTGAATATCCTCGCCGAGAACGACGTGCGGCGAGTTGAGGAGGTGTCTCATGGTTAATCATGTTTGGGGGCTTTTAGCGCATCCTAGCACCGAGTTCAAAGAAATTCAGCGTGAGAACGAAAGTGTCTCACATCTCTATACGCATCACGTGCTGTTGTTGGCTACGATCCCGGTCATCTGTGCGTTTATCGGCACCACGCAGTTGGGTTGGCTTTCTGGTGATGGGCATGCCATTCAACTGGCTATGTCTACGGCATTCTATACGGCGATCGCATTTTATCTGTTGATGCTGGTCGGTGTCGCGGCCATGGGAAAAGTGATTCACTGGATGGCGCGGCGTTATGAGTCGCGCCCCAGCCTGCATCGATGCATGGTTTTCGCAGGCTACGTCGCAACCCCGATGTTCCTCAGTGGCGTTGTGGCGCTCTACCCGGTGGTGTGGTTGTGCCTGTTCGTCGGAATTATTGGCCTGTGCTATTCGGGATATTTGCTGTACTTGGGTATTCCCCATTTCCTGAATATCGACAATCGTGAAGGCTTCATTTTCTCAAGCTCCACCTTCGCTATTGGCATTTTGCTGCTTGAGCTGTTGCTTGGGGTGACGGTGTTGATGTGGGGGTATGGTGCCTGGTTATTTTAACGTTCATCATTCTGATGCGGTAAGCCCCTTGCGCCAGTCATACATGACGAAAGGGGCATGTCGCCCGCGCGTTAATGCGGGTTGTTCACCACGACCAATTTCTGATTCACAAACTCTTTAATGCCTAAGTCTGACAGCTCGCGGCCAAAACCGGAACGCTTCACACCGCCAAACGGTAACTCTGGCGCCGTGTCGGTCAGTGAATTGACGTACACCATGCCGGTTTCAATGCGTGATGCCAGTTTTTTAGCGCGCTCGATATTGGTGCTAAAGATCGCGCCGCCCAGACCGTAGTGTGAATCGTTAGCGAGTTGCACTACGTCATTGTCATCCTTCGCAACGTAAACCTGCGCAACAGGGCCGAAAAACTCCTCGAAATAGGCCGGGTTATCACGGCTAATGTCGGTCAAAATGGTGGGTTCGAAGAAGTTTCCTTCGTGTTGCGGCGTTTCTCCGCCGTAATGCAGCTTGGCGCCGTGAGTAAGGGCATTGTTGACCTGCTTGACTAAGCCTTCAAGTGCCTCTTTTGACGACAAAGGCCCCAGCGTAGTGGACTCATTCAGTGGATCGCCCATCTGCGCTGCGCGAAAATGTTCTGTTAGTTTTTGCAAAAACGCCTCAGCAACCTTCTCCTGTACGATGAAACGTTTCGCGGCGGTACACACCTGCCCGGCATTGTTTAACCGGGCTTGCGCACCGATTTTAGCGGCTTTATCGAGATCCCCATCGTCAAGCACCACGAAAACATCATTGCCGCCGAGTTCCAGCGTGGCCTTTTTCAGTTTCTTCGCCGCCTGTGCCGCCACAACGCTGCCAGCTTTTTCTGAACCGGTTAGCGCGACGCCCTGTATACGATCGTCGGCGATAAGATGGGCTACTTGCTCTTGCGAAATAAACAGGTTGGTATAAGCGCCTTTAGGGGCCCCGGCATCGAGCACCAACCGTTCGAATTCGGCGGCACAATGCGGCACGATACTGGCGTGTTTTACCATCACCGGATTACCCGCCGCCAGATTTGGTGCCAATACGCGCATTAATTGATAATACGGGAAGTTCCACGGTTCCACCGCCATCAGCACGCCGATCGGATGGTGCTCTACCCAGGCTTCACCCAGACTCGAGTCATAGCGCACCGGCGCTAAAAATTGTTTGGCATGCTGGGCATAATAACGGGCGATTTGCGCGCACAATTGCACTTCGCCACGGCTTTGGCCGATCGGCTTGCCCATTTCGACGCTGGCAATTTTTGCCAATGCTTCAACCTGGCTGTCTATCAGATCGGCCAGTTGGTGCAAGATTGGCAGACGTTGATCGATATCGCCTTTGGCCCAGTCGGAGTGATACAGCGCATCGGCCTGTGCCAGTGCGTCTTCAATCTGTTGATCGGTGTATATTCTTTAATTAACTGATTATTAAAAGGGTTAATCGTCTGATATGGCATGAAAAGCTCCTTTCGTCGCGCAGGGTGACGCAGGGCAAACGCCCGCAGTGACGCAGAAAAATCTGCTGCGTCTACCCTTAAGTTTAGACGATAGGGCTGGGAAACAACGCGATGTTGGTGAGTTACCGCTGTAGCCCCCGACATACGCGGCCACAGCGGCGATAGCAGATGTTACGGGATATTGCTGCCCCAATTTTTCAGCTTACTGGTTTTCCCCAAGCCGGGGTTAAAGCTGTTGGTCGGATCGCTTTGTTGATAGAAACGCTGTAAGTCTGGTTTCGCGTCATACAGATGGCCGACGTTATGTTCTGCGGGGTATTCGGCACCGCGCCGATCGAGGATGGCTAGCATCTGCTGTTTTAACCGATGCGTATCGACGCCTTTTTTCACCACATAATCCTGATGGAACACATGACACATAAAATGGCCGTAATACAGTTTATGCACCAGTTGGCTGTCGATTTCCGCTGGCAGGGTTTCGAACCATTCGGTGTCGTTGCGGCGTAAGGCAATGTCTAGTGCCAGAATATCTTCGACTTGTTCGCTATGCACCGCATGGTAACGCACGGCGGCACCGGCGGCGGCAAAACGATGCAAAAACGCTTTTTTACCTTCATCGGCGGTGCAAACGAAAAATTCGCCTTCGGCGGTGGTGAAGTACTGCTTCAAATAGCTGTGGGCCTCTTCGATACCGGCGCCGGCCATTTTTAGCAGCAAATGATGTTCAAAACGATCGCGATACGCTTTCATGCGTTTCGGCAGGTGGCTGGGTGCTAAATGGCTTAACCCCTGCATCACTCGATCGGTCAGGTTAGCCGGCAGCAGCGGCAATTTGTTCACGGTCGCATCGACGCGTCCTTTCAGCGTGAAGAAACGCGGCATGTGGTCGGTGCCGAGCTTATCAATCATCATGAAAGTATCTTTGCCGTATATTTCAGCGATATCAAAAATATCGCGGTGCAGGTATTCACCGGCTACCGGCAGATTGTCGAACTGGCTGAGCATGTGACGACGCAGTTCCGTCAGCACCGCCGTATTATTGGTGCCGATGTAAAATACCTGCTCTTGCGCCTCTTTTTCGAAGGTGTCGAGACGCACGGCAAATACCGCCAGTTTGCCAGCGCAACCTGAGGCTTCGTATAAGCGGCGTTTATCGGCGTTAAAGCGTGACGGGGTGTCGGCATCGACATCACGCACCCGCTCGGCATACTCGTTATCCGAAGCGCGCAGTTCGCCGTACTCGACATCTTCCGGCCGGTAATCTCCTTGCTCCAGGCGGGTGAGGATTTCTTCCGGCGTGTCGCCAAGTTTTATCCCCAAATGGTTGATCAGGCGCAGCTGGCCGTCAGCATCCAATTGGGCGAAAAGCGCCATTTCGGTGTAGGCGGGGCCGCGTTTTACCAACGAGCCGCCGGAGTTATTGCACACGCCGCCAATTACCGAAGCCCCAATGCAGGACGATCCAATGACGGAATGGGGTTCGCGGCCATAGGGTTTAAGCCGTTTTTCCAACTGATGGAGCGTGCTACCGGGAAAACCAACCACTTGCTTCCCCTGATCCAGCACCTGCACATGGTCGAGCCGTAGGGTACTGATGATGACAATATCACGATCATAATCATTGCCGCTGGGCGTTGAACCTTCGGTCAGACCGGTATTAGCCGCTTGCATGAGGATAATTTTATCGGCCGCAACGCAGGCCTGTAGAATGTGCCACAGTTGCAACAGCCGGGTTGGGAACACCACGGCCAGCGCCTTACCCCCGCCGGAGCGGAAGCCTTTGCGATAGCGCTCTGTGCTGCGTTCATCGGTCAGCAGCTGTGGGCCGCCGACGATGCTTTTCAATTGGCTGATGAAGGCTTTCTCTTCGCTGCTTGCGAACTGTGTCATGCCGATCTCCCTGTCTAGTGACCCAATGTGCAGTGACAGGAACGTTGCCGTATTCCTGCCATGCCATCGGTTGCGTAGCGATGATTTTGCGTTCGATTAATAGCGCGCTAAAAAGCCTTTCTGGCGTTCTTCGTCACGCAGCGTCAGGAGCTCTATCCCATCAGCCGTTACCGCGACGGTGTGTTCCCATTGGGCGGATAGTTTTTTATCGCGCGTGATCACCGTCCAGCCATCTTTCTTTTGTTTGATCCGGTGGTCGCCTTGGTTAATCATGGGTTCG
The DNA here is from genome assembly GCF_050268245.1 of Serratia sp. NPDC078593. Lineage (NCBI taxonomy): Bacteria > Pseudomonadati > Pseudomonadota > Gammaproteobacteria > Enterobacterales > Yersiniaceae > Serratia > Serratia sp. NPDC078593. Next base: position 300,846 of record NZ_JBNNGK010000002.1, read on the forward strand.
ATGGTAAAGACCATCCCTTCTTGCAAGACGGTGCCGGTTCCCGGCAAACCGAAATGCATCACCGCCGGTTCTTCGTGCATTTCACGGCCAATACCGTGGCCGCAATATTCCCGTACGATACTATAGCCCGCCTGTTCTGCATGTTGCTGGATGGCATGACCAATATCGCCCAGTGTTGCACCGGGTTTTACCGCACGAATGCCAGCCCACATCGATTCATACACCGTGTTCACCAACCGTTTAGCCACCGGCGATGGCTGGCCGATACAGTACATTTTGCTGGAGTCGGCAATGTAACCGCCGTTTTCCAGCGTGATATCGACGTTAATGATCATCCCACTGCGCAGGATTTTGCTTACGGACGGAATACCGTGACATACCACCTCATCAATCGAGGTGTTTAGCACGTAAGGAAAATCGTACTGGCCTTTGCTGGCAGGGCGCGATTTCAATTCGTTGACGATGAACGCTTCGGCACGGTCGTTGATTTCCATGGTGGAAATGCCTTCACGAATGACGCCATCAAGCATAGCAAATACTTTGGCCAGCAGTGCGCCAGCGTGCCGCATTTTAGTGACTTCGTCCGCTGTCTTGATCACAATCTGTTTCACTCAATCATCTCCTTCAGCGTCAGCGCGTCATCGCTCATCATTTTTTTTACCAATTGCGGGTAGGTTAATTCTGGATAGAATTCCGCCAACATCCCCACTTTGATCCAATGTTCCGCCTGGGCGTTGATCGAGCGCGTCATCGTCATGCTGGCAAGCCGCAGATCGTCATGTAAAGCGTCGGAGATTTTCACAATGCCCATCGCTGTGCTCCATAAATGAAAAGTATACGGAATGTATACACTTTATATGGTGATGGTTTGGCATATCGTGGTGCTGATGAAGTGAGAGAATTTCTTAAATGCTCAATAAACAGAACAAAACTACGCGTTGTGCCTAAGAAACTTCTTCTTATAATCCGTCTGGCTTTTACGATCTCGTTATGGCGAGGCTCCTATACAAACATAAGTTATCGTCCTGATGGCATCGAGAGAGGCCACACAGGGTAAAACAGGTTTCATCGAATCAAGGTGTTGCCAAGATAACTTCCTTATTGGGATACGTTGTATAGTGCTAAACCCAAGACGTGGGGATCGGCTACCCGCTAGTCCTGTCTTGTCGCCCCTATGAGATAATTTCTTCATTAGGGAATTCCGTTATGTCTATGATTAATCAATCTCTGCCTACGCCTGTTTCTTCACGACCAGAAACAGACTCTGTCGGCGCGTACATGAACCGCACTTTTTTTACCTTAGAAGCCGGCATGTCGGTGGCGGCAGCGCAGCAACACTTCTTACAACAGTTGCAAACTGATGATATTCCGTCTCAGGTTTTTATCATGGAAAAGGCGCGTTTGTGCGGCGTGCTATCGGTCAAAAAATTACTGCAACAGGCTGATCAAACCACGTTGATTCGTGAGCTGATGACCGCCTCCTTTTTCCATGTTTCCCCACAGGATGAACGCGCTGAGGTGGCACCGTTGTTGGCGAAAAATACCTTGGATGCGGTGCCGGTACTGGCGCAAGGGGAATTGGTCGGCATGTTAGGGGATAAGGAAATACATCGGCTTATGGATGACGATGTGACCGAAGATGCCCAGCGCCAGGGGGCAAGCCTGCCACTGGATACCCCCTACTTGGACACCAGTCCGGTAACGTTATGGAAGAAGCGCGCGGTCTGGCTGTTGTTACTGTTTGTCGCTGAAGCCTATACCAGCACGGTCTTACAGGCGTTTGAAGACCAATTGGAAGCCGTGATTGCGTTGGCCTTCTTTATCCCGTTATTGATTGGTACCGGCGGCAACAGCGGTACACAAATCACCTCAACGCTGGTTCGTTCGATGGCGTTGGGTGAGGTGAGTCTACGTAATCTTGGCGCGATATTGCGTAAAGAGTTAACCACTGGCCTGATGATTGCCGTCACGATTGGCTTATTTGCTTGGGTTCGCGCCATCATTATGGGAGTAGGCACCGAGGTCACACTGGTCGTCAGTTTAACCTTAGTGGCGATTATTCTATGGAGCGCTATTGTTTCTTCAATTATCCCGATGCTATTAAAGAAATGCGGTATCGATCCGGCGGTGGTATCGGCACCGTTTATTGCCACCTTTATCGATGGCACAGGGTTAATTATTTACTTCGAAATCGCCAAGTTTATTCTGGATATTTAACGAGGTGAATGGGAAAGGGCGCAGTGCGCTGCGCCTAATATTGTCCAGCAACATCGTCAGCTAAATCGTAGGGGCGTAGCCTGCTGCGCCCAACCACACCGCAACCGAAGAGCGCAGGGCGGGCTGCTGCTTACAGCCGTATCATGCTCTGAAGGTAAATTTCTTGCGTCATCAACCGACAACATCGTCAGCTAAATCGTAGGGCCGTAGCCTGCTGCGCCCAACCACACCGCAACCGAAGAGCGCAGGGCGGGCTGCTGCTTACAGCTGTATCATGCTCTGAAGGTAAATGTCTTGCGTCATCAACCGACAACACCGTCAGCTAAATCGTAGGGGCGTAGCCTGCTGCGCCCAACCACACCGCAACCGAAGAGCGCAGGGCGGGCTGCTGCTTACAGCCGTATCATGCTCTGAAGGTAAATGTCTTGCGTCATCAACCGACAACACCGTCAGCTAAATCGTAGGGGCGTAGCCTGCTGCGCCCAACCACACCGCAACCGATGAACGCAGGGTAGCCCACTGTTTTCCGTAACGTTAATCTTTGGGGGGAAACCTCTCGCGCAATCAGCCGACAACACCGTCAGCCAAATCGTAGGGGCGTAGCATGCTGCGCCCGTTAACATCATCGCAAGTTATCCGTGCCGCGAACTCAGTTAGCGACCTGACGATGCGTTTTCTAACCGCGGTTGGTTACTAAAAAAGCAGACTGATATGGGCAACAATCAAAAAACCGATCGACCACAACGCGGCCGAAATAAAACAAATCGCGTAAACCCTGTTTAACGGTAACCTAATCACACCCGCAGCGAACGGGATGGTGTAACGCAACACAGCAATGAAGCGCGAGGCAAACAGCACGAAATTGCCTTTTTGTGCCAAGGTAGTCTGTGCATTTTCTACGGCACGTTGATACCGCAGCGGTATTTTTTTCATCAGTGCTGTATTGCCGCACCAACGGCCAAAATGGAATGAAAGTATTGAGCCCATTGCCGCGCCAAGCGTAATGGCGCATCCGACCAGCGCTAAGGGGAAAATATCGTGGCTGACCATAACCCCAAGCAGCAACGTGACCGACGCTGGTGGCAGTAACGAAGATAAAAAAATGGTCGATTTACCCAGCGCAAAGAAGAAGATTGCCCAAATGAGATGCTCTTGCGCTGGCATATAATGATTAAAAATAGCCATGAACTCAGACATTAACCAGCCTCATACATCATGAACACGCCTATGGGCGTGAAGGTTATCATCATGCATTACAACCTGTTTTATTCAGGTTCACAAAGGCTACTTATCTTGCGTTTAGCCCCCATTTAACTGCCGGAACCCGCCCCCTAACCGAGGCAGGGCGGGGCATAATATCAAGCGGTAGGCAATTTATAGGTAGTGATACGGCCGACAAAATGTCATCTGAGATGGCGTCTGGAGGGGGGCGTAATAGGGGGATTTTAGCCGCAAAGGTGAGTAAAAAAAATGCGCCTGTTAATTTGATAAATTATTAGCTTATTAAGTTAACAGGCTGCTAGCTTATGCAATTAGTTGTTTTTCAGCCGTTCCAGCAACTGTGTTTCACTTTTGTCTGCCAGTGCATCAATCGCCAGTTTGATGATGTCGGAACGGGTGACGCGTACGATACCGTTGCGAGCAGCTAGCACGATCATGTTATCAATCGTTTCAACGTGATTGTCGGTCAGGCTGACTGAAATAGCTTTGTAGACGCGTTTACGCCCTGGAGCTTTGGCTTCAACTGCTGGCGTTGGGGCAAGCAGGGTGTGCGAGGTCGCACTGTTGATAAATTCATCTTCTGTCATACGGTGCGTTGGCGTACGTTTTTTCATAAGATCACCTCTTTCACCAAGCTTTCAATTTCATGCTGTGCTTTAAGGTTATGTGCTTCGTGAATGGTTTTGGCATCACCCCAAGCATCACGGTAGATCTTACGGTCGCACAGGCGATGACTGACCAAGTTAAATTCCGGGTATTCACTTAGCACTTCTGCCGCTTCATTGGCTTCATTAATGAAAATATTCGTCGGGCACATGTTAAGCACGATGTAACCTTTCACTTTTTCATTATATTCCTGCGCGGTGGAGAACATTTCCGACAGGTAACCAATAGTATCGAGATCCATTTGGGAAGGGCGCAGGGGGGAAAGGAACAGATCCGCCGCTAGCAGACCAGAGCGGAGCTCGGCACTGTCGCGGCCTGCGGTATCAACAATCACGTAATCGTAGTGACGATCCAACTCAAGTAAGGTTTCTTTGATTTTCCCCGAAGCGGCCACCACCGGAATGTGTGGCAAACCATCCACGTTTTGCCGATCGTTGTACCACGTCATGATCGATTTCTGGTCGTCGGCATCAACAATAATGGCCGTTTTGCCTAGCTTAAGAATGAGATACCCGGCGATGTTTACCGCTTTAGTTGATTTCCCAACGCCGCCTTTCTGTGAGCCAATCAAAACAATCATGCTGCCATCTCTCAAGTTATTAAGCTGTTAACTTATTAAGTTACTTGCTTATTAGGTTGATAATCAAACAGGTTAATAAGACACAATATGCCCCAACTTAGTCGCGTTGCCAAGTCACTATCTTATTAACTTAGCAACTTATTTTACTATTAACTGACTCAGTGATCAGGTAGGAATTCTCTGGTAGTGAGGCATCGTGGGGATTTAATTTATTATTAACTTAATAAGTTATTAGATTGCGAGCAGGCTGTGGGTAGGGGAAGGGGGCGCAGCCGGCGCTACGCCCGGTGAGCATTACTTCTTCATTAATGCTTTCAGATTAGCAAACGGATTATGCGTGGCGGCGCCAACATCTTTTTGCGCATCTTCGCCAGCAACGACGGTTGAACCGTATTGATCGGCTTCGGTGTATTTTGAATGCTCGTGATCGTGGCAATACAGGCACAGCATTTCCCAGTTACTGCCGTCTTCAGGGTTATTGCTGTGGTCGTGATCGATATGGTGCACCGTCAGTTCCCGCAGGTTGGAATAGACAAACTCACGAGAACAACGCCCGCAAACCCATGGGAACAGTTTCAGCGCTTTCTCGCGGTAGCCAACTTCCAGTTTTGCGTAGTTTTTGGGGATATATGCCATGATGTGCCCGCCGATAGAAACAGTAATGACCGAATAATACCACAAAGTTTTGGGGGGCAGGGTGAGCTAGCGCTGTGATGCTGTGCATCAGATGCGTGAATTATCTCATTCATGAGGATATTCAAGTGGGGCTAAAATCGCCTAGTTGCGTCAATCTTGCACTATCGTCACAAGTCGAACATTTGTATTCACCAATGTTGGTTAAACGAACAACTAATATAAATCGATAAGCCGTAAATGAGGTAAACTTCTGCATATTCATTTGATTGATGAAAAAGAGAGCCACTATAAAGCTCACTTTTTTGACATTATAGCAGAGGGAATATGCGGAAATTTGGTGAGATTGAGGGTGTTGTACCCGGACAATTTTTTACGGACAGAAAAGCGTTGGCGCAGGCAGGCGTGCATAAGCCGCTTCAGGCGGGTATCAGCGGTAGCGCTAATGAAGGGGCTGATTCGATCGTCCTTTCGGGAGGCTATGAAGATGATGAAGATTACGGAAGTGAAATTATTTATACCGGCGCAGGCGGGCGCGATGTAAGTACAGGCCAACAAAATGCAGATCAAGAACTGACAAGGCAGAATTTGGCGCTCGCACGAAGCAAGGCTGATGGGTTACCGGTTCGCGTTACCCGCAGCGCTAAACACAAAAGTCCGCATTCACCTCGTCACGGTTACCAATATGCGGGTTTATATTACGTCGATGATGCTTGGCGTGAAACGGGTAAGTCAGGATTTCAAATCTGCCGTTTTCGACTGGTTGCCTACAGCACGCCGTTAATTTCGCAAACACTTCGCGATCAACCACCGGCTTATGGTGAAACTCAGCGCAAAGAAATGACCATTCAGCGGATTGTGCGCGACACCGTAACAGCCAAAAAAGTTAAACAAATGCATCAATACCAATGCCAGGTTTGTGGTATTGCCTTGGTCACAGCGACGGGATTGTATGCAGAAGCGGCGCATATCAAGCCGCTAGGGAAGCCGCATAATGGGCCTGATATTGAATCGAATCTCATCTGCTTGTGCCCTAATCATCACGTTTTGTTTGATAATGGCGGTTTTACTATCAATGACGATTTTACGTTGAATGGCATTGCAGGGCGTCTACATGTCATTCCGCAGCATAACATCGCGTTGAGTTTTGTCGCCTATCACCGCGAACATTACTCAACGCAAAAATAGTTCACTGCGCGGATGCAATAGGGCGGGGGATAGTCGGTTGCCGGAAAATGCATCATCCGTCTTTAAGGTGGCGGAGTAATTTTATTAAAAAGCGCGCGTTAGTAAGGGTCGAACAGCTTCGACCCCAACAGGCTCAGCAAAGGGATGGCTTTGTTATCAGCTTTTAAACATGACCGCGCAGCTTATTCTTCGTTGCGGGCCATTTGTTGGCGCTGATACTCGTCGCTAGCAGCCTGAATCTCATCCAATACCGAGCCGACATCGGCCTGCTTGTTACTCTCACTGAACTTACCGGTCAGCTGGCTATCCGGCGTCAGATCGCCTTCTTGATAGCGTGCCCAAATCTCTTTAGCGTACTGGCTCCCCAGCAGTTGCGGGGCGACCTGGCCGTAATACTGGGTCATATTATTGATGTCACGCTCAAACATGCTTTTTGCATGGTTGTTGGCGGCAGCATCGACCACCTGCGGCAAGTCGATAATGACCGGCCCATCTTTATCCATCAACACGTTGAACTCAGACAAATCGCCGTGTACCAGCCCGGCGCACAGCATTCGTACGGCATAATTCATCATCAATGCGTGGTCAGCCAGTGCCTGCTCTGGCTCTAGCGTAATGTCACTTAACCGTGGGGCGACTAACCCTTCATCATCGGTGATCAGCTCCATCAGCAGCACGCCATCAAGGCAGATGTCTGGCTGGGGTACCCGCACGCCCGCGTTGGCCAATAAATGCAATGCATCGACCTCGGTATTTTGCCAGGCTTCTTCCTGCTGCTGGCGGCCAAAGCGCGAACCTTTATTCATGGCGCGCGCATCACGGCTGTTACGCACCTTGCGGCCTTCCTGGTAGTGAACCGCCTGCTTAAAATTGCGTTTGTCCGCTTCTTTGTACACTTTAGCGCAGCGGATTTCATCCCCGCAGCGCACAATAAACACGTCGGCTTCTTTGCCACTTTTTAAACGGCGGATGACATCGTCAATTAAACCATCATCTACCAATGGCTGGAGTCGTTTTGGAATTTTCATGCAGCCTTGTACCCTATTTAGGCTCTGGTGTGAATGTTTTACGTCATCGTATCGAATAATTTAGACCAGAAAGGCCGGAATTAGTTTTGCATCCAGGACGTTAGCGACAATCTATCAGCAGTTTTCCGCTAATACCTAACACTACCGCTATTGAGCGTAAAGTTAGCACGGCCATGCTCATTTGTTTCGATGATGTCTTTACGATGAACGAGAAAATCGCGCCACCGCGTATAGGCGAGTGTATCACCTAGCGCGATCGTTTTGCTGCTTTCTACGCCGTGGGTGAGTACCACTACGCAACCGGGGCTTCTGCGGTGCTGCTTCCTGCGATAACTTACCGCCATTAGGGTAATACCAATGAAAAAACTGCAACAGCGTGGTTTTTTCGTCATCATCCCGCCTCCCGCTTAGCGAAAGTAAGGTGAGGGCGGCAGTAAACGAAGCCCGTCAGTGACGTCAGCGCTCAGTTAAGCATGGGCTAAATTTGTGAAAAGGGGAAATGAAGGCAGCCGTTATCGGCTGCCTGAAGCTGAGGTTAGCGCTGACTGGCGTAATGCGGTGAACGTGGCCCATAAAGGAGTTCACCGTCTTTACCGGCGGAAAGCAGACGCGTATTGGCGATAGCACCAATATCGAAGCCTTTGTCGCTAATGGTATCGGCGATTTGAGCAATAGCCGCATTGATCACCATACCCAGCAGACTATTGCCGCTGCTATTACGGTTTTCGTTGCTAGATGCGGTCGCGCTGCCGCTCCACAGTGCTTTTCCATTACGCAAATCGACCAAGCGCGCCTTTACGCTGACGCGGGTTTCGCTATCGATCACTCGATAGCTGGTGCCGTACTGTTCAATGTCCAGGTACAGCACCGCATCAGCACCGAAGATGTGATGCAACTTCTGGATGCTAACGGCCCGAATGTCATTGGCGTTGCTCAACCCATTCTGCTGGAACGTTTCTTCAACCACGGCGACAGGGAACACATAGTAACCTGCCTCGGCTAAGGGTAGCGTGGCGGTTGAAAGGACGCTGTGGCTGGCGTTGACATCCGGTGACAGGTTAACCGGCGGCGTCACCAAAATGGATTTTGGTTTGCTTTCGTGGAACGCAGCATAGTCGTAAGGGGCTTTTTTGGCGCAGCCGGTTACCAGTAAGATGGCCAGCGCGGCAAGTAGGCTGAATGTCCGTTTCATTTGAAGCTTCCTTTATCCTTAGCCATCAGGAAATCCATAAACGCGGCGGATTCGGGGAACAGGCGTTTTTCAGTATTAAACTCGGTAAATGCCCGATCTGGGCGGCCGCTCTTGGCGTACAGCAGGCCCAGTTGCGCGTGCAGGCCGGGTGGCACCGCTTTATCGTTAGCGCGGGAGGTTTCGACCATTTGGTTCAACGCCGCAATTTGCTGTTCCGAACTCACGCCATCCTGCTGATAATATTGATAAACAGTGGTTTGATAACCATCCCAGTTGTACAAGGTTTTTGGCGTTGTGCAGCCAGCCAGCAGCGTTGCCGCCAGCAGCACAGCGCTGATATTTTTTATTGTCATGTAATGTACTAATCCGTTAGTTTGCCGGGCGCCATGCGCCGCTTTCGATGCCGGTGACTAAATTGTTGACCGCTTCACGCACGGCCAAATCCAATACTTTGCCGTTCAGGGTCGAGTCATAGCTGGCGGTGCCGCCAAAGCCAATCACTTCACGGTTCGACAGGCTGTATTCGCCCGCACCTTGGGTGGAGTAAACCACTTCTGAGGTTTGTACGTTAACCACGTTCAGGTTTACTTTGGCGTAGGCAACCTGTGATTTCCCGCGGCCGAGAATGCCCCACAGTTGATGATCGCCCACTTCTTTACGGCCAAACTCGGTTACGTCACCGGTGATCACATAGTTGGCGCCTTTCAGCGTCTGTTTTTGCCCTTTCAGGCCCGCTTCCGTTTTCAACTCATCCATGTTGGTGCGATCGAGCACGTTAAAGCGGCCAGTTTGCTGAAGATGGGTGATCAAAATGGTTTTGGACTGATTACCCAGACGATCGACGCCGTCAGAGAAAATACCGTTCATGTAACTGGAGCGGTTATCAAACTTGCCGACGGAAATCGGGCTGCGCGGGCCTTGATAGCTGGTTTGGTAGGACGCGACTTTAGGTACGTCCAGCGAACGTGAGGATTCGGTTGCACAACCGGCCAGCATGCTGGCGGAAAGCGCAATGGAACAAAGTACGAATGATTTTTTCATATCAGTGAAATCTCTCCTTGATAGCAGACACCGGCAGGGCTGCCGGTGTCGATTGAAGAGCACCGGGTATATTGGCGCTCTGCAGGGGAATCCTACCAGAAAAAGATGTCGGGAATAGCGTAAATACATCGGTATTTACCCTTAGTTTATGCGGAACGTCTTCACCTTATTATTGTTATGCGCTATGTTAATTAGGTAACACTATCAACTAATTTTAAATTTACTGATTGCATGAGGAAGGACAATAACGTGGAGATCCGTGATTTTCGGGCGCTTTCCCGACGTCTGGTGCGTGAACTGGGGATGTTGAACAAGCAAAGCAACGGATCGCGTTTTTCGCCGTTGCAAATACACCTGATGATTGAAATCAATCAGCAACCTTTAGGGGTCGTTGAGTTGGCCGCCCAGTTGTGTATTGACAAGGCCAGCGCCAGCCGCGCGTTACGCAGCCTGGTGAGTGCTGAAATGATCGAGGTGATTGAGCATCCGCATGATAAACGTCACACGTTGCATCGTTTAACGCGAACGGGAAAGAAAACGTTGGCGGCGATCGAGACTGATGCCGATGACTTTATGCAACAGGCGATAGCGCAGTTGGATGTCGATGAAGTGGCAATGACCGTTGCGGCGATGAAAAAATTCTCTGCTGCATTGGGTAGCGCACGTAAGCAACGGACTGCGGCGTTGCACGTGCGGCCAATAGCCGCGCAGGATGATGCGGCAATGGCGGCGGTGATCCGGGCCACCTTCCGGGAATACGACATGGATAAGATGGAAGGGGTTAGCGTGCACGATCCCGATTTGGATCAATTGACGGCAGTTTATCAGCAAAACGGCGGGCGTTACTGGGTGGTTGAACAGCAGGGCGAGGTGGCGGGCGGCGTGGGTATTGCGCCGCTGGCAGGCGGTGAACCTGATTATTGCGAACTACAAAAACTGTTCTTTAAGCCACAAATCCGTGGCTTGGGCATGGCACGTTACATGGTGGTACAGGCGATGAAAGCGGCACGTGCGGCGGGGTATCGTTACTGTTATTTAGAGACCACGGAACAGTTGAAAGAGGCGGTCGGTTTGTATCTGTCGTTGGGTTTTATTTCGTTGAGTGAGAAGCGGGGCAATACCGGGCACCACGGGTGCAGTATTTATATGCTGAAAGAGTTAACGACCGACAAGTGACCAGGGCAAATAACAGCGGGGCAGGCAGCCTGCCCCGAAGATTAGACTGAAACGGTTTTTTGTTAGCGATTTAATCACAAACGATTTGGCTGACCGGTGCTTGCTACACGCAGAAACCCATAGGCCAAGGGGAAGCGGAGCTATGGGTTGGGGCAATAATTCAACAACCAAGGTTATGCAGCCTAGTTGCTCGCGCCATTAGTGATAAACGATCGCGGTGCCGTGCAGTTTGTTATTGCCGGTCGTTGAGGTGATCTGGAATGATTTGGCCCCCACGTGGTCGGCTTTAGCGGCCAGTTTGTGTTCCAGACTGGTTAAGTCGGAGGCACCGCTTACGCTAATCACGCCGGCTTTTTGCAGATCGGCTGGTTGGCTGTTGACCAATTCCGCAGCAAAACTACCGAATGAGGTGGATGCAAGTGCTATAGCAGCGATGGTTATTTTCAGGTTTTTCATGGTCTTAATTCCTATCTTAGGCTGTTTGTTTGTTGATTTTTAAATCATTAATCATCGATAATTTAATTTGGCCAGCGGATTTTGTGTTGTTATATAGCTCACCGATTAAATTATTTGTAGCTGATACCACATCAGAGCGTTGTTGGCATACTGATGCATAACGACATGATTAACGTATTGTTATTTATAGATTACTGCCGTTCCATGCAGTTGGTTATTGCCGCCGGCACTGGTCACGCGGTAAGAGGTTGCACCGGCTTGGTCGGCTTTTTCTGCCAGGCTGGCCTCCAGCGAGGTCACATCTGCAGCACCGCTGCTGCTGATAACGCCAATTTTTTGTTGTTCAACGGGCTGGCTATTCACCTGCTGCGCGGCAAAGCTGCCGAAAGAAAGTGAGGCTAACGTGATGGCTGCCAGAGTAATAGTTAACTTTTTCATTAGGTTATTTCCAAATTGAATAGGTTTGAAGAGTGGCTGTTGTTGCTGTCGCTACATTTAAATAACGATCGATAATTAAATGGTAATCGCTTCTCGACGACAGTGCAATATTTTTTTATAATGATCGTTAATTTAATTGAGCCACGCTGAATCGGCGTGTAATAGGTGAGGGGCTATGACGATCAAAGAAGAGGCATGTGCCAAGAAAACGCGTGGCAGACCGAAACAGTTCGATCGCGATCGGGCGCTTGACTGTGCACTCGACGTGTTTTGGCGTTACGGTTATGAATCGACGTCGCTAGCCGATTTGGTCGAGGCGACCGGTGCCAAAGCGCCAACGCTGTATGCCGAGTTTGGCAACAAAGAGGGATTATTCCGCGCGGCGGTGGAACGTTATCTGACGAAGTACACCACCTGCACTAATCAATTACTGGAGCAAGCATTGCCGATTGCCGAGGTGGTTGAAGCCTATGTGCGCGCCTCAGCCGATGTCTTTACCGATCCGCAAACGCCGTCGGGTTGCTTTATGGTCTGTGCGTCTGCGGCTCTGTCTTCGTCGTCCAGTGATGTCGCTGAAATGCTGCGCCGCAAGCACCAAGCGCAAGAGGCAAGCCTGAAAGCCTGTTTCGATCGAAAAGTACAGCAAGGCGAGTTACTGGTAAAAACCGACACCGCGCTATTGGCGAAATACATTATGTGTACCATTGAAGGTATGTCGGTGCAGGCGCGTGAAGGTGCCGATCGCGATGAGTTAATGCGTTTGGTTGATACGCTGATGCTGATTTGGCCGCGTCTGAGCCAGGTGGGTAATAAGGTTTAACCCTCGGCCATGACTCTCCGGCCACGTTGGAATGATGGCCGGCGGTTATGGTTTATTCCATTTCATATGCAGCAACGGAAAAGGGTTGCCTTGCCCATCTCGTTCAGAACGACCCATGCTCTTGAAACCATAATGTTGATAAAAACCTACCGCCTGCGGATTTTGCTCGTTGACGTCGAGTAAGATTTCGTCATAGTGCGTTGCAGCAAAGGCCAGCAACGCTTTGCCGATGCCTTTACCCCGTTGATTGGCGTCAATGAACAGCATTTCGACTTTGTTCGCGTTCATGCCGATAAAACCGCAAATGTGTCCGGCGCTATCTTGTGCGCACCAAACCGCGAGCGCGGGTAGATAATCGTTAGCGACCAACGGTTGTAATGCGTTGAGCTGCGCTTCGGTGATGAAGTGATGCGTGGCTCGTACTGAATTAAGCCAGAGAGTGACGAGCCGCGGATAATCCTCGGCGGTGCTTGGTTTGATGGTTATCATATTTGCCATTCCTGTCATCGCGCTTGCGGGTAGTGAACGTTACGGCTGGCGGCTATGCTCTGATTAATACAAGAAAAATCCTGTGATTACCCCGTTTTTGAGATTTTTACAGGTGATTTCGAGCGTCGATGCGTTTTACACTGGAAAAAACCCGAATTCAATTTATATCCTTAACAATCCACAATGTTTAAGGACTGTGTACAGCGCTGATGCTGTATAGCGATCTTATTGAGGTGATATGAACGAGTCATACGTACTTGCTGAAGTCAGTAATGAAAACCAAACGCTGGTTGCGGTGGTTCAGCAAGATCACCGAGCCGCCTATTTTTATATTTATCCCGCCGAAGCCTTTAGCGAACGTTTTCAGGTGCGTGCCTGTTGGTTGCGTAATTTGCTTGCCGCGCCGTTGCAGGAAGACAGCGCCGCATTGGAGCAAGGCCAACCGCCGATGCTGGCCGCGGAATACTGCCGCAATCTGGAAGGTGAAGCGCCGCTGAATCCTGAGGGATTACAGGTTGTGTGGAGTGAGAGCGATGATGGCGCAGCGCTGTGGTATTACGGCCAACTGCTGGCGGTGATTCCGGGATGGAGTTTATACATCGATCATGCCGTGTGCTATTCCGCCAGCTGTATTAAAGAAAGTGCGTTGGCTTATCCGCTGGGTTCCGCCTCGACCAATACCCAGTATGCGCTGGCGGAAAATACCCGCCAGTTTTGGCGGCGTTGGCAGCGGGAAGAGGGGAATCCTTGGCCCAAGATGCAAAGTGATTACCTGGCGCAGTATGAACAGCATTTCGGCCCGTCAGTAAAATATTATGCGATCGATCAAGGTAAATGGCCGCCGATGGCCATCACCCAACATGAGCGTGACGGCATTTATTATTTCTTGACCATGGGCGTCAGCATTCGTCCGATGCCGTGGGTCGATATCTTATTTAATGATGATGCGCCGAACTATCGCCGTATGGAGCTGGGCATCGCTATCGACGGCCAATACATGACCGAAGAGAGCGCGATACAGATGGCCAGCGCGTTGGCGGGGTTTGCGCATGTGCCATGGGCGCAACTCACCTGGATGGGTGAAGGGCACACGTTAGCCTCGGAAGTCGCCCCGCAAGGCTATGCTGGCTACCTGCTGTCTTCATTGTTTTATCCCTATCATGAACATTTGGTGCTGCCAAAACAGCATGGCGACCCGGTGAATATTTATTGGGCTACACCGGTATTTGACAGCGAGCAACAGCAGGTGCATGCCACGCCGAACGGGGGGCATGAACTGGTCAGTACGCTGCGCGAAAACGGTGTTGATCATATCTTCCGCCCGCGCCAGCCGGTGCGTTGATGTGTTGGGTTGGATGCGATGCAGGCGCGCGCGCCACACAACAAACATGGCGCGATTCCTTGCATGAAGGGCTTGACGTGGCCGTCGAGTGAAGAGTAGTTTAGCTGGCATGAATACTTTCCCGTGCTCCATGCTTAATCTTTGCTGGTGGCGCCTTTACTAAGGCGGCACGGGTATTCACACCTCTTTCATTATGCCGCCGGTTTGGCGGCATTTTTCATGGCGTTGATCCGGCGATATATCGCGAAATTATTCGATCAGGAGCAATGTCATGCGTTACACCATTCTTACCGGCGATCGCGCCACCGGCCCACTGCATTTAGGCCATTATGTTGGCTCACTGCGTCAGCGTGTTGAGCTACAACAACAGCACCAACAAACGGTCATGATTGCTGATTTACAAGGGCTGACCGATAACGGCAGTAACCCGCAAAAGATCAGCGCCAACGTGTTGAATATCGTCGCCGATTATCTGGCGGTGGGCATCGATCCGCTGAAAACCACGCTGTGTTTGCAATCCGCGTTGCCTGCATTGGCAGAGCTCACCCAGTATTATCTTAATCTGGTCACGGTGGCGCGCTTAGAGCGTAATCCGACGGTAAAAAGCGAAATTGCCGAGAAAGATTTCTCCCGCCGTTTACCGGCCGGTTTTTTGGTTTATCCGGTGAGTCAGGCGGCCGATATTACTGCGTTCGCGGCCACGCACGTGCCGGTAGGTGAAGACCAATTGCCGATGTTGGAGCAAACCAACGAGATCGTGCGGCGCTTTAACCGCATTGTGGATCGCGATGTGCTGGTGGAATGCCAGCCGTTGTTGAGCCACGTGAGCCGTTTGCCGGGATTGGATGGACAGGGGAAAATGTCAAAATCACGTGGCAACGCCATTACCTTGGGCGCCAGTACCGAGCAGATACACGCTGCGGTCATGAGCATGTACACCGATCCACAACATTTACGGGTTAGCGATCCCGGAAAAGTGGAAGGCAACATGGTATTCACCTATTTGGACGCTTTTTGTGATGACGTTGAATTAGTTGCAGAGCTCAAAGCACAGTATCGTCATGGCGGATTGGGCGACGTAAAAATCAAAAAACTGTTGGAAGACGTGCTGCAAACGTTGTTGGCACCGATACGTGAACGCCGAGCCGCCTATTTGGCCGATAAGGGCGAACTGGTGCGCATACTCAAAGTGGGCACACAGCAGGCTCATGTGGTGAGCCAGCAAACGCTGGCGCAGGTGAAAGCGGCAATGGGGCTGGATTTCTTTACGCTGAGCGATGGATTCTCTGGCGCGGATAATCGGTGAGATGCAGGCCAAGCGACGAAGAATGCGCTAGGTGACAATGCTGACATTCAGCCGTGGTTCGGGGAACTGAGCACGGCCGATCGCCATGTTGTTGAACGATCATGGAGAAATATTACCGTTGAGACGGTTTCGCGGTGGCCAGCAAAAAAGCCAAATCGATTGAGAAACCCCTAACCGATCCTTATACTGCCGCACATATTCAAGGTGTGCGGCAGCGAGCGTATCTCGTACTGCGCGCCTTCTCGGTTTACCAGCTAAAGGCAATTCCATGATTAACAATGACGTACTGCGCAGTGTGCGCTATATGCTGAGCATTAACGACGCAAAAATGGTTGAGATCGTTAAACTGGACGGTTTCGATGTCGACGTTGCGGCTATGGGCACTTACGTCATCAAAGAGGGCGAACCGGGTTTTGAAAAATGTCCTGATGAAGTGATGGCACATTTTCTTAACGGTTTGGTGTTCTTCAAACGCGGCAAGGATGACAAGTTTCCTGCGCCTCCGGTGGAGCTGCCGATCACCAATAATCTGGTATTGAAGAAACTACGCGTCGCGTTTGAACTGAAAGACATCGATCTGTTCCAGATTTTTACCGCGGTTGATTTCCGCATCTCCAAGCCGGAGTTGAGCGCGCTGTTCCGCAAACAGGGTACGAAGAACTATCGGCCGTGTGGCGATCAAATGTTACGTTACTTCCTGAAAGGACTGACACAGCGCGTACGCGGCGCATAAGACCCACCACCCAGCTCCGTTACCGCCGAATTGCACCTCGTTCCGTCGTAGGGGTCAGGCATGCCTGACCCGCATTTACCCGCGCGCCTGAACCTCGCCAGTACACCCAACTTTCATCGTAGGGGTCAGGGATGCCTGACCCGCATTTACCCGCGCGCCCGAACCTCACCAGCTCACCCAACTTTCATCGTAGGGGTCAGGCATGCCTGACCCGCATTTACCCGCGCGCCCGAACCTCACCAGCTCACCCAACTTTCATCGTAGGGGTCAGGCATGCCTGACCCGTTTTTACCCGCGCGTCCGAACCTCGCCAGTACACCCAACTTTCATCGTAGGGGTCAGGCATGCCTGACCCGTTTTTACCCGCGCGTCTGAACCTCACCAGTGCACCCAACTTTCATCGTAGGGGGCAGGGATGCCTGACCCGCATTTACCCGCGCGTCTGAACCTCGCCAGCGCACCCAACTTTCATCGTAGGGGGCAGGGATGCCTGACCCACATTTACTCGCGCGTCTGAACCTCACCAGCGCACCCAACTTTCATCGTAGGGGTCAGGCATGCCTGACCCGTTTTTACTCCTGCTGCGCTATCGCTGAATAATCGAAAGGGGCGGAAATGTGACCAACACAATAACATTGCGTATCATCACTCACCTGCGTCGGTAACGCCCGCCACAGGTGCATTTGCATCCATTGCCAATTGGCCGGATCAAATGCGCTAATGCTAGCCAGCGCCTGCGGATGTGCACATTGCTGATTGCGTAGCTGCGCCAAATCACTGAACGGTGAGATACGCTGACGCGTCACGCTGGCAAAGCGCGCGTCGTGCAGACCTGCGCGGTCGAATTGCGTGAGCCAAGGTAGCCAATGATTGACCTGCGGCCAACCAAATGATTGCGTTAGCCCAACAAACCCTCTGCTGAGTAAAAACTCACGCATACCACTGCTGCTATTCCAAAGATAAAACGGCGCATAGCGGTTTTCTGCGCTGTGTTCACCTTTAAGCGCATATAAATAGGCTTTAATGATTAACTGCGGGGCGTTATCCAGTAAATGACCCGTGTTGGCGATACGCTGGCGAATAATCTCCATCGGGTAATCGGCGGGAAGCGTGAAACAATATTGCATGGCGAGCATGATGATTCTCCGAAAATGATTGACGGCATTAGCGTGCCACGCCATCTTCATCATGAAAATCGGCAATATTTTGATTAACAATCCACAAAATCAGGATGGTTAGCATGGGGCGGATTACCTTTGATCTCGACGATTTACGCAGTTATGTCACAGGCATTGAACTGGGTAGCTTTGCCAAGGCTGCAGAGCGCTTGGGGCGCTCAACCTCTGCCGTTAGCGCGCATTTGAAAAAGTTGGAACAACAGGTGGGCACACCCATTTTGCGTAAATCAGGACGCGGCATGGTGATGACCGAAGCGGGAGAAATGTTGCTTGGTTATGCGCGCCGCCTGCTGGAGTTAAACGATGAGGCAGCGGCGGCGGTACGAGGCTGGGATTTACACGGCACGGTAAGGTTAGGTTTGCAGGAAGATTTTGGCGAAACCTTCTTGCCACAGGTGCTAGGCAGCTTTGCCCGTGCCCATCCGCGTGTGCGTATTGAGGCGCGAATCGCCCGTAATGCCGAACTCATTGACTGGGTGATGAAGGGGCAGCTTGATTTGTCTTTGACCTGGGATAGCGGTGTTGATACCCCGTTTCAGCAGGCTTTAGGGCAACGAATGATGCACTGGATCGCTTCGCCGAACTTTGAAGCAGCGCGTTGGCAAACGCGGCAACAACCCTTACCGCTGGTGGTATTCGACGCCCCTTGCCTGATGCGCAGTGCGGCGACTCAGGCATTGGATCGTGCCGGTATTCCTTGGCGCATTGCTTTCATCAGCCGCAGCTTAAATGGCATATGGGCGGCGGTCAGCGCGGGGTTAGGCGTGACGGTGCGTACCGAATCAGGTATGCCTGCGAACCTGACACTATTACCCGCAGGGGAATTACCCTTGCTCAGCCCGTTAGGGGTGATATTGCATCGTGCGCAGGATCAGCCAGACGCCGCCGTGCAACGTCTGGCACAGATTATCGCTGAGCGGCTTGAGTGCTAATCTTGCGCAATGGGTTGTTTGCCGTCTAGCGCACCCCACTCGGTCCATGCGCCATCATACAGTGCGACCTGTGGCGCTTGCAGCGAGAGTAAACCGAATGCTAACACCGCAGCGGTGACGCCGGAACCGCAACTGGTAATGATGGGGCCATTGATATCGACGCCTTTATCGCTAAAGGTTTTTCTCAATGCTTCCAGCGACTTAAAACGGCCGTTTTCCAGCAGTTCTGGATAAGGAATATTGATACTGCCGGGAATGTGGCCACGATGTAACCCCGGGCGCGGTTCGGGGGCTTCGGCATAGAATCGCGGCGCGGCGCGTGCATCCAGGATCTGTGTTTTCCCTCCGAGTGCGTGTTCAACCTGCTGCATATTGACCACGGCGGCAGCGTCAAACTGGGCATTGAATGTGCACGGTTTACGCGTGTGATGGCCGGTCTCTAGCGCATTAGCGCGGGCTTTCCAGCCATTAAGCCCTTCATCCAACACGTAAACATTTTTTGCGCCAAAATGACGAAAAGTCCACCAGCCGCGCGGTGCTGAGAATTGATTACCGTCGTCATAAAACACGAGAGTGCTGTTTTCACTGATGCCCAGTTGACCCGCGGCAGCGCTAAATTCCTCTGCGGTGGGCAACATATGCGGCAGCGTGGTGTTTTTGTCGGCAACCTCATCAATATCGAAATAGACCGCCCCCGGAATGTGTCCGTTGGCAAACTCGGCCAGCATATCTTTTTTAGGCACTAATCCGACGGGTGACATACGCACGTCAACCACGACCAGATCGCTATCATTAATGTGTTTTTCAAGCCATTGAGGCGTCACTAAAAAAGGAGAGTTCATCGTTAATGTTTGCCTGTAATAAAACCGGTTTTTTACTATACCCTAAATCATTCGAGTTGCATGCAGGCGGTAGCGCAGGGGGGTATCGGTCAATTGTGTGGGGAGTGAAGAAAGCCAACACCCCAGCAATGTGAAATCTGACGGGATATACCTTAACTCATTGGCGTTGCATCACAGCAAGATACCCGTGCATCGGATACCGGTCTGGCAGGTCATGGCTGCGCGGGTGATTTTCCGAGGAAAATAGCATGGCAGAGCAGTGTTTTGGCGGCGCGAAAATTGCGTTGTTGCACCAAGAGGCGATATTGGTTTATCTGCGCGATAACCGTGCGGATATCCCGTGGCCAGGACAGTGGGATCTACCTGGTGGTGGGCGTGAAGGGCATGAAACGCCGTTAGCCTGCATCCAGCGCGAAACGCGAGAAGAATTTGGGCTGACGGTGTTGCCGCAACATATACTGTGGCAACGTCGTTACGATGGCGTACTGGTCGGTCAACCTGCGACCTGGTTTATGGTCGGCACCCTTGCCCCGCAGCAGATTGCTGCTATTCAATTTGGCGAGGAAGGGCAATATTGGCGGATGATGGCCATTGATGTGTTTATCCACCATCCGCACGCTATTTCGCATCTACGTCAACGGCTGGCAGACTATATGATTATGCGTTAGAGCTTCCAGGCGTTCACGCGGGCAATCAGCGCCGCTATCTGATGATGTGAAAACGCGGGCAATCAGCGCCGCTATCTGATGATGTGAAAACACCTCAATGCCATGCTGGCGTAACAATGCTGCGGTCACGCCGCTGCCGGGTTTGGTGCGCCCTTGAAATTCACCGTCATAAATCATTTGGCTACCGCAAGATGGGCTGCCATCAGTGAGCAATGCAAAATGACAATTATGTTGGCGGGCGGTTTCCAGCGCCAAATGGGCACCCAGTAAATACGGATGAGTGACGTCGTTACCTGTGGCTTCGCGGACTTGCGCGCGCTGCGCGAGTACGGCTGTACCGTCGGCGGTTGGGCTGATTTCTGCTGACGGCCGTGGCGTAGAAAAACCAGCGGCCAACTCCGGGCAGCAAATCACCAAGCGGCCTTCGCGTTGCCAGCGCGTCAGCGTCGCATCCACGATAGGTTTATCTGAGCCGTTATAACGTACTTTAAAACCTGCCAAGCAGGCGCTGATGAGAATTTTTGGCGACATGGTTAGCGTCTCGGTAGCGATGGCGAAAGTGCTGGCAGACGGACTGCCCCACACGCGGTTTTATGCTAGCAAAACGCGCCAGGTGAAGCACCTGTTGTTGGCGCGAATTACGTTCTAACCCCAACTGTACCCAGTAAATGAAATTTATGTTTCATCAATGCGGTGGGTTTTCATCTGTGTGCAGTATTACGCAGCATTATTACAGTTGTTTCAGCCGCTGTGCCGGAAATCATGAAGGCCGTCACGAATAGACGTTATTTTTTATATTCCTCTTGTGATGAAAAATATATTTTATAAAATCCAAAATTGGATGAATTATTCCGATTTGTGTGTGACGAGTGTAGTAAAACCCATGCTGAGGAGATAAGGATGAAACAGGTTCGCATCGGATTGATTGGTACTGGTTATATTGGCCGTTGTCACGCGATTGCCTATGCCCAAGCGAGCACGGTATTTCCGTTGAAAGGGGAGTTAGTGTTAGAGATGTTGGCGGAAGTGACCCCCGAGTTGGCCAGCCAGCGCGCGGCAGAGTTCGGTTTTGCACGTTCAACCGGCGACTGGCGTCAGTTGGTGGCCGATCCGGCGGTCGATGTTGTCGACATCTGCGCACCTAATTTTTTGCATAAAGAAATGGCGTTGGCAGCGATTTGTCACGGTAAACATGTTTATTCGGAAAAGCCCTTGGCGTTGGATGCTAACGATGCGTTCGATATGGTGCAGGCGGCGCAGGCCAAAGGGGTTAAAACGTTGGTGGGGTTTAACTATATGAAGAATCCTACCAGTCAACTGGCGCGTGAGATTATCGCCAATGGCGAAATCGGTGACGTGGTGCATTTCTACGGCACCCACAATGAGGACTATTTGGCTGATCCGCGTACTCCGATGGATTGGCATTGCCGTAAGGCCAGTGCGGGGCTAGGGGCATTAGGGGATTTGGCTGCGCACATTGTCAATATGGCGCACTATTTGGTGGGGGACATCGTAGCGGTATCCGGCGATCTGCAAACGGTCATCAAGCAGCGGCCAGATGCTAAAAATCCCGCCCAATTATGCGAGGTAGAAAACGAAGATCAGGCCAGTGCGTTGCTGCGCTTTGCCAACGGAGCCATGGGCACTATCGAAACGTCACGCATTGCTTGTGGCCGTAAGATGGGGCTGACTTACGTCGTTACCGGTACCAAGGGCACACTCAGCTACACCCAGGAGCGAATGGCGGAGTTGAAGGTTTATCGCCACGATGATCCTGCCGGGCGTCAGGGGTTTAAAACGCTGTTGGTGGGGCCAATGCACCCGGATTATGCCGCCTTCTGCATCAGTGCCGGTCATGGCATTGGGTTTAACGATCAAAAAACTGTGGAAGTACGCGATCTGGTGAACGGCATTGCTGCTGATGATCGTATGTGGCCTGACTTTGAGGAGGGCTGGAAAGTCTCTTGTGTATTAGATGCGATTGCCGCTTCGGCGGAGCAGCGGTGTTGGTTGGCGGTGAATAATAAATAATTTATCACCCCATGAAGTTAATAACGTCTTAAGCCAAGATGCCATTAAGCTACTACCTTGCTAACTTATTAACCTAGTAACTTACTGGCCTAGTAAAGCACTAACTTGTTTAATTACTGCATTAGTGAGTGAGCAAATTGCCCGCTTATGGCGTTGGCAATTTGCTACGGCTCACGAAGCTGATAATCCCGCCACAACGTGACTGCAATATCATTTCTCATGCGCACTCATCAGTCTGCTGATGCTTCTTTTCCATACTACGCCAATCTTTGAACTATCATTGACTACGTTATGATTTTGCCGATTTATCGTGGTACGCAGGGTAAAAAATCTATAGGGTAGAACGTGTTGCCTGACAATTCGGTAACCGTAAGGCGTTAAAAAGGCGAGGCAAATGGATAAATAGGCCGGCTAACGTCGCGATTCACGAGCTATAGCGATGAAAATCGCCGGCAAGTTGGGTAAGCGCCGCAGGCGACATGGATTGCGCGCGGGATGCGTGCAGCACCCCATTAATTATCCTATCGAAAAACAAGCATGAGGAAGCAACAATGGCATTCACCTCCCCACGCGGACGTATTTTTGCGTTGGCGTTGAGTCTTCTTACTGTCACTACTGGTGCCGTACAGGCGGCAGAGTCGGTACGTGTTGGTTCAAAAATTGATACGGAAGGTTCGCTGCTGGGCAATATCATTGTTCAGGTGTTGGAAGCGAATGGCATCAATACCACCAATAAATTGCAGCTTGGCACCACCAAGGTACTGCGTGGCGCTATTACCAGCGGTGAGATCGATATCTACCCAGAATACACCGGCAATGGCGCATTCTTCTTCGCTGATGAAAAAGATCCGGCCTGGAAAAATGCCAAGGCCGGTTTTGATAAAGTTAAACAGCTCGATTACGACAAAAATAAACTGGTGTGGCTCGACGCAGCACCGGCCAATAATACCTGGACTATCGCCATTCGGCAGGATATTGCACAGGCTAATCATTTGAAAACGTTAGCAGATTTAGGCAAGTGGATTAATGCTGGCGGTAAATTCAAACTGGCTGCATCGGCTGAGTTTATTGAACGCTCCGATGCACTGCCTGCGTTCCAGAATGCTTACGGCTTTACGCTCAATCAAGATCAGTTACTAACGCTGGCCGGCGGCGATACGGCCGTGACCATCAAGGCCGCTGCACAGCAAACCTCTGGCGTTAACGCGGCGATGGCCTATGGCACAGATGGCCCGGTGGCAGCGCTTGGCTTACAAACGCTCGACGATCCAAAAGGTGTGCAGCCGATTTACGCGCCAGCGCCGATTATTCGCGAGGAGGTATTAAAACAGCACGCTAACATCGCTGAACTGTTAAAACCGGTATTCGCTTCGCTTGATGGGCCGACACTGCAAAAATTAAACGCGCAAATTGCGGTGGAAGGACAAAATGCCAAACAGGTCGCTATTACCTATCTGAAACAAAAGGGATTTGTAAAAGGATAAGGGGATGTTGGGGGGAGCGTAGTGCTTCTCCCCAATGGTAAGGGCACACCATGGAACCGGAGAGTTTTTTTGACTAACGTGTTAAAAAACCGCGTAATACTGACGCTGTTTATCTTGTTAATCATGGCGGCATTTTGCTTGCCATTCCTCAGTTATGCCCCCAACCGCCTTCTTTCAGGTAAAAGCATCGGCCTAACCTCACTGTTACATGGTGCGGCGCTCTGGCTGCTGGTGCCTTTAGCGCTGTTGGCGGTGCTCAGTGTGTTACCACCGAACCGACGTAATGCGTCGTTGACTGCGATTAGCGCGTCGATGCTGTTGGGCTTAACCTTTTGGCTGAGCGGTTATGCAGCGCAACAATTGGCGTTAGACGGTTCACCGCTGGCGCGCACCTCGTGGGGCAGCGGCTGCTGGCTGATGCTGGCGCTGAGTTTATTGATGGCCGCAGAGGCTATTGCACGTATCACCGCATCCCAGTTGTGGCGTATGGTGGGGAACACGCTGGTAGTGCTGCCTGCGTTGCTGTTGCTGTTCACCGACCAACTGGACGGGCTTTCGTTACTGAAGGAGTACCACAACCGGCAAGAGGTGTTTGATGCCGCGTTGATGCAGCATCTTACCATTCTACTGCTCACCATTTTGCCGGCGTTAGCGATCGGCGTACCGCTTGGCATGTGGTGTTTTCGTTCGCCACGCGGGCAAAGTGTCATTTTCTCTACGCTCAATATTATTCAGACCATACCGTCAATCGCATTGTTCGGCTTATTAATTGCGCCGTTGGCCGGGCTGGCGGCGGCTTTACCGTGGCTGGCACGCCACGGCGTGAGCGGTATTGGCTTGGCTCCGGCGATTGTTGCTTTGGTCATGTACGCGTTGTTGCCGTTGGTGCGCAGCGTGGTGGCCGGGTTACAAAGCGTACCCGCGAGCGTGATTGAATCAGCCTGTGGCATGGGCATGACGCGTGGGCAGATCTTTTGGCGTGTGCAATTGCCGTTGGCATTGCCGCTGTTCCTCACCGGCGTGCGCATTTTGGCGGTGCAGACCGTTGGGATGGCGGTGATTGCGGCGTTGATTGGCGCCGGGGGTTTTGGTGCCATTGTATTCCAGGGATTGCTCAGTAGTGCGCTCGATCTGGTGTTGCTGGGGGTGATCCCGGTGATCGTGATGGCAGTGATCGTCGATTCACTGTTTAAATTTATTATTTCAGCTTTGGACGTCAGCCGCCGATGATTAACTTTGACCAGGTAAGCAAAATATTTCAGGGCAAAGCGGCGGTGGATAATCTGTCGCTTAACATTGCCGAAGGGGATTTTACCGTGCTGATTGGCACTTCTGGCTCAGGTAAATCCACTACCTTAAAAATGATCAATCGGTTGATTGAGCATGATCAAGGGAAGATCTACTTCGCAGGCGAAGAGATTCATAAATTTAAACCGCAGGATTTACGACGGCGTATGGGCTATGCCATTCAGTCCATCGGCCTTTTCCCACACTGGACGGTTGAAGAGAACATCGCCACCGTGCCGCAGCTCTTGAAGTGGCCACGGGCGCGTATTCGCGATCGCGTTACCGAACTGATGACGTTATTGCATCTGGATCCTGAGCTGTTTCGCCGCCGTTATCCCCATCAGCTCTCTGGCGGCCAGCAGCAGCGGGTGGGAGTAGCGCGCGCGTTGGCCGCCGACCCCGAAGTGTTGCTGATGGATGAACCCTTTGGTGCGCTCGATCCGGTCACGCGGGGTACGTTGCAAACAGAGGTGGCGCGCATTCACCAACTTTCTGGCCGCACTATCGTGCTGGTCACGCACGACATTGATGAGGCGCTGGCATTGGGTGACCGGATTGTGCTGATGGATGCTGGCCGAGTGGTACAGCAGGGCACACCGTTTGAAATGTTGACCGCACCGGCGAATGATTTTGTCAGGGATTTCTTTGGCCGCAGCGATCGCGGCATAAAATTATTGGCGCTTGGCAGGGTGGCGGAACGGATACGGCCAGGGCAGGTGGATGGCGAACCGATCGCCGCAGAGATGAGTCTGCGGGAAGCTTTATCGGTATTTGTTGCCCGCGGCAGCGATTGTTTGCCGGTCGTGAGTGGGCAGGGCGAGCCTCTCGGTGTGCTGCACTTTAGCGATTTAATTGCGCAAAAGGCGCTGCCATGATCCGGGGAAAGCGGCCACCGCGCGGTGGTGTACTGTCATTGTTACGCGATCCCTTATCGTGGCTGATCGCACTGTTGCTGGCGTTAGTGTTTGGCATGAACCATCTGCACGGCGTGTTTTCCGCGTTATTTCCCGATCTACAACGGCCTATTTACCAGCAGGACAGTTTTGTCTCGTTGACGGTGGCGCATTTGCTGTTGGTGGCGATTTCCAGCCTGATAGCGATGATGATTGGCATGTCGGCGGGCGTCGCGGTGACCCGATTAGCGGGTAAAGCGTTTCGTTCACTGGTGGAAACCGTCGTCGCGATAGGTCAAACTTTTCCGCCTGTGGCGGTGCTGGCGATCGCTGTGCCGGTCATGGGATTCAGCGAGCAGCCAGCGATCATCGCGCTGGTGTTGTACGGGCTATTGCCAATCTTGCAAGGCACGCTGACTGGCATCGACTCGGTGCCAGCGGCAACGCGTGAAGTGGCACAGGGCGTAGGCATGAGTCCGTGGCAGATTTTGTGGCGCGTCGAATTGCCGCTGGCCGCGCCGGTGATTGTCGCCGGGATTCGTACCTCGGTGATCATTAATATCGGTACGGCGGCGATTGCCTCAACCGTCGGCGCCAAAACGTTGGGATCGCCGATTATTATCGGTCTGAGCGGCTTTAATACGGCTTATGTGATTCAGGGCGCGCTGGTTGTGGCGTTACTGGCTATTATTATCGATAGGGCGTTTGAACGTTGGGTGGAGCATCTGACGGCGTGGCGTCAGCACGCGTTGAGCTCGTCGTCTACGATAGGATAGGGAGTCATCATGCAAGTCTCTTTGCCGATGTACGGGGTTACGCATCAGCAGGTAGTGCCATTTTGGCGAGCGTTACGGGCCAGGCTGCTGCGGCTTGGCCTGCCAACGGTGCCGGAAACGCTAAGTTGGCCGCAAGATTTGGCGCACCATTGGCAGCAACCAGATCTGTTACTTAGCCAAACCTGCGGCTATCCGCTGGTGGCTTATCTGCCGCAGGTGCAATTGGTGGGGACTTACCATTATCGTGTTGAAGGATGTAACGGCGCCAATTACAGCAGTTGGTTGGTGGTGCGTAAAAATGATGCGGGCCAACGGCTAGCTGACTTTCGTGGCCGGGTGGTCGCGTATAACAGCACGGATTCGCAATCCGGCTACAACAGTTTACGCGCGTTGATTGCGCCGTTGGCAGAGAACGGACGCTTCTTCAGCCAAGCCATCGCCAGCGGTGCACATTATAACTCGTTAAAACTGATTCAAAATGGCACGGCGGACATCGCAGCCATCGACAGTGTGAGTTTAGAATTGTTGAAACGCGCGCAACCGCAGGCGTTAGCCGGGGTGAAAATCATCGGCCGTACCGCGTCAGTGCCCGGTTTACCGTTTATCACTGCGCCGGGGACGACGGTGGAACAGTTGGAGATACTGCGTACGGCTGCCAATGACATGGTTAACGATCCCGCCAGCGACAGCCTGCTGATTGGTGATTTCAGTCTGGTGCCGCGTTCAGCCTATATGACGATCGAGGATTTAGAACGGCAGGCCGCTGCCGCCGGTGTGACGGCGTTATAGCGGAGATTATTGCGCGTGTTCTGCTGGCATGGGGATAATGCTAGGCGCGGCGCTCTCGGTGGTTGTTTCTTCCTGTGGTGTGGTGGAGCGGGTGTAGATGTTAAGACCGGCTAAGAACACGCCGCCCAGAGAACCGAAGGCGCACAGGGCGATGACAATGACTAACGCTTTTTTCAGCATGGAATTATTTTCGCAGGTGGTTTAAAACAGCAACGATTATAGACCTTGTGTCTATTTTGTGAAATGCCTTTCCCTGAGTTGCGATGAATTCCAGCGACGATGAACCCTAACGTTTAACAGCTAATGACATAGGGGCTTTTTTGCCCCTGTGACCCAATCCGGCACAGGCGCTCAGCCATGCACCGTCACGGTAAGCCGCGCACTGCTACCAAGCAAGGTAATATCCAACCCGGCGTCGTGCCAGGCAGCGAGTTGCTTGCGCTGTGATGCACTCAATGGCCCTTCGCAACGGATAAAATAGCGGTCGGCGCTGAACAGTTGAGGTTGTGGCTGCGCCAGTGGCTCGGGCAAAATAGCGATCCGCAGGCCGGTTTTGGCTAAAATAATGGCCTCCATCCACAGTTCTGTGCGATCGGCGGTGGCACCCCAGACCATCAGCAGGGCATTCTGACCGGGCTTTTTACGGGCACCGGCCATGCAAAATGCGCCATATTCGATGATGATGCCATCCAGCAGCGCCCGTAGTGAGTGCAGTAACGGATTATTGGCGCTCAGTTGCAGACGCAGTGGGCGCAATACGTGATCGATAAGCGCATTAACCGGGTATTCTCGCCCCAATTCATAAATTCGGCTGCGTAGTTTGTTGGGCGCGGGTTGATGTAGCATTTCCAGCAATTGTTGTTGTAACGTTACCCAGTTGGCATTGTCGTCGGGAACGGTTTCACCGGCCAACAATGCTTTCACTTGGCTGACCGGCACGCCACGGGCGATCCAACTGATGATTTCACGAATGCGCGCGACGTCATCGTCGTTAAACTGGCGGTGCCCGCCGTCACTCCGTTGCGGTTTTAACAGGCCATAACGCCGTTGCCAGGCGCGTAACGTCACCGGGTTGATACCGCACAGTTGCGCGACTTCGCCAATGCTATAAACCGCCATCTGCTCTCCTCGCGCCTATGCCACGTCGTTATTTAATGAGTTATCGATCAACACCTGCGGTGACGTCATCGAGTATCAACGCCGTTAATACAGCATTCATCTTGCAAATATTGGATAATATTTTCCAATATATCGTACTGGGCAACACACATCAGCGTTCGGCTTTCACGGTTTTGTTGTATCAAACCAACCGACACTAATGCGGAGATATGATGGCTCAGCGTTGAGCCAGGAATGTCTAGCTGCTTTTGCAATTCGCCGACAGGCAGCCCTTGACTCCCGGCTTTGACCAGATGTTTAAAGATATACAGACGTGTCGGATGCCCCAGCTCTTTCAATGCCTTAGCAGCTTCTTCTAACTGCATATGCCACTCCTTTATCGTTAATATTTCGATATTAGCAGAAATATGTTTTGCGTCACAATTCATTTCGAATATACTAGAAATATAGTTTTAATATTGAGGAATAATATCATGGAGAATGGGTTAGCCATGCTGGTGGATGCGGCAAAAATGTTGCTATTTTTGGCCGCTGAGTTATCGCTATTGTTTCTGGTGATAAGCTTTGCTGTCAGTGTCGTGCGGCAAAAAGTGCCAGATGCGAAAATTCAGGCAATGCTGGGTGCCCGTAAGGGGCGGGGCTATGTGATTGCAGCCTTACTGGGAGCCATAACCCCATTTTGTAGTTGCTCAACCATTCCGATGTTACGTGGGTTGTTATCAGCCAAGGCGGGGTTGGGGTCTACACTGACTTTTCTGTTTGTCTCGCCGTTGCTTAATCCGATTATTGTTGGATTAATGTGGGCAACTTTCGGTCTAAAAATCACCATGCTGTATGCCATCATTGCTGCTACGGTGTCGGTACTCTCCAGCATTATCTTGAATCGGCTAGGTTTTGAACGCTATGTTATTAATGTGCAAGATGCCCAGCCCCGTGCTATGGGATGTTCCGCACCTGAGACGGCGGTTAAATCTTCATCATGTTGTCATGCCGCAGCGTTGAGCCAACCGGAGCGGCCGTTGCTGGAAACAGCCTGTTGTGAAAGTCAGCAGGTAAAGCTGGCTGATGCGTGTTGCGCCAGCGAAAGTCCCACTCGACCCATGTCACCAAGCACCATCAAGCGAGCATGGCAAGAAGCATGGCAACAGTTCAAAGAGGTGCTCCCCTATTTGCTTACGGGGGTGCTGATAGGTTCGTTGATCTATGGCTTCATCCCGGCTGAATGGATCGCCACACATGCGGGCGCGGATAACCTGTTTGCTATCCCATTGAGCGCTATCGTCGGTATTCCGCTTTATATTCGTGCTGAAGCGGTGATTCCGCTGGCCTCCGTGCTGATGGTCAAAGGGATGGGGATCGGTGCCGTCATGGCGCTGATTATTGGCAGCGCCGGAGCCAGCTTGACAGAGGTGATTTTGCTTAAGTCGATGTTCAAAATGCCCATGATTGTTGCATTCCTGACCGTGATTCTCGGTATGGCAATCATGATGGGATATTTGGCGCAATTATTCTTTTAACAGCCAGAAAGCCTTGGCACTGCGTTGCTATCCCTATACTCTGCGCATCAGTGAGATGTACCCCGCTTTGGGGCAATAATCTCCGTTCGCGCTTTGCGCGAAATACTGGCTATTACGCCTCAGAAATCCGGTAAGCGCAACGGCGGGCACCTGCCAGAATATGCTCGACGCGTTCGACCTGCGCCCGTAGCACTTCACTAAAAATGTTCATTTCGGCACGGCAAAAACCCTGACAGACGGTAGCGGCGGCGCAAATGGGGCAGTGGTTTTCCACCAGTTGGAAGGTGCCGTCATCCAACGCACACCATTCCGCCATATAGCCTTCACGGCAGCGTAAAGCCGCCAGCCGTGCCACGCGCTCTTGCAGATTGGCTGCACCGATCATCGCCTGAATATAGTTGATGCGGGTTTCCTGCTCGCGACTCTCGATCAGCACATCGAGGGCATTGTCACCCAACTTATCCCGTACCGTGCGCAGCAATTGCACGGTGAGTTCGGCATGGGTATCCGGGAAACTGGCGTTGCCGGCTGGCGTCAACTGCCACAGTTGCACCGGGCGACCAACGCCACGGGTTTCTGCTTTGGCTTCCACCAAACCCTCTTTTGCCAGTTTAACGAACTGTTGTCGTGTGGCTTCTCCGGTGGTGCCAAGCACTTTTCCGGCCTCAGAGGCTTGTTGTGGGCCACGGGTTTTCAAGAGCTTTAACAAACGATCACTGACAGAATGTGCTGTGCACTCTCCATTTTCCAAGCTAATTCTTGACATATTCCTCCGGCTCACCCTTAATTATTCCAAGATAACGCTTGTTAAATTTAGCGTAATCACACCCACAACTCAATGCCTACCGCTGAAAATAGGACGATGAACGTGATAACTGATAATGAAAGCCGCTGGCGCGATCTGTTTTCCGCTACAAATGCCGCCAGTGCCATCGCGCTGTCGTTAGGCGTGGCGCTGCACGCCATTAATATTTTTGTGGCGACCACCATTTTACCCTCCGTGGTGCAGGACATCGGTGGTTTACATCTTTATGCCTGGAACACCACGCTGTTTGTGGTGGCGTCTATTTTAGGTTCGGTGCTGTCGGCGCGTTTACTTAATGGCTATGGCGCTCGCAGTGCATATGGCATGGCTTCGCTGTTTTTCATCATCGGGGCGATGTTGTGTGCACTGGCTCCGTCGATGTGGGTCATGCTGATCGGTCGAACGATTCAAGGTTTTGGCGGCGGGCTGCTATTCGCGTTGTCCTATGCCATGATCAATTTGGTATTTCGTCAATCGTTGTGGCCACGGGCGATGGCGCTGATTTCCGCGATGTGGGGCATTGCGACGCTGATCGGTCCGGCGGTGGGCGGCATTTTTGCCGAGTTACAGGCTTGGCGTTGGGCGTTTGGCATTCTGTTGCCGATCACGCTGTTGTATGCGGCGTTCACCTTGACGATCTTGCCAAAAGGAAAGCCACCGCAGGCAACGGTAGCGCTGCCGTTAACACAGTTGGGATTGCTGGCCGCGTCCGTGTTAATCGTTTCTGCTGGCAGCCTGGTGGCCGACCCATGGTTCAATGTGGGCAGTATTATCTTGGCGCTAGTGTTGATGCTGTGGTTATTGCGGCGTGAAACCCATGCTAATGCCCGCTTGTTACCGCAGGGGGCACTGCGCCGCGGATCGACACAGGCGGCATTATATCTCACCGTTTCATTGCTGGTGATTGGCATGACCAGTGAGATCTTTGTGCCGTATTTTCTGCAAATGTTACACGGTCAGTCGCCGCTGATTGCTGGTTATCTTGCTGCGACGATGGCAGCCGGTTGGACAGTGGCGGAGATCCTCAGTTCAGGTTGGCGCAATGCCGGTATCCGCCGGGCGATTGTCAGCGGGCCGCTGCTGGTGCTGGCGGGGTTACTGGGGTTAGCATGGTGGATGCCGGCATCTTCGGACGGGCACTGGCTGGCGTTGACGCCGATCGTTATCGCCCTGACATTGGTTGGGTTTGGCATTGGTTTCGGCTGGCCGCATCTGTTAACGCGTATCCTGCAAAATGCGTCGGAGGCGGATAAGGATATTGCCGGTGCGTCGATCACGACGGTGCAACTGTTTGCGACCGCATTGGGTGCCGCACTAGCGGGAATGATCGCCAATCTGGCTGGGTTAAACGTGCCGGGCGGCGTGGAGGGGGCAAGCGTGGCCGCACGTTGGGTGTTCTCACTCTTTGCCATTGCGCCGTTGCTGGCGGTGTATTTCGCCTGGCGATGCGCTTATCCCAAGGCGCTAACGGGTAATCTGGTACAACATACCACTTCTGACCCTTACTGAAATGGCTAGCCATACATGGAGGTTTAGCCTGCCGATTGGCATGACATAGCGTGACTTACGCTAAAAATCCGCTTGACGATTCTCTAATTTGGGATTATTTCTCTTTAATGAGATTTGGTGGAGTAGGAGCACAGATGGATCATCAGCAGGATAATGCCGATCGGCGGTTGGCGCAGCGGTTGGCTGAATTGCGTCAGCAGCAAGGCTGGTCTTTGGAGGCATTAGCACAACATACCGAGATTAGCCGCGCAACGCTGTCGCGCATTGAGCGTATGGAAACCAGCCCGACTGCTTCATTGCTAAACAAACTGTGCGCGGCGTATGGCTTAACTATGTCGCGCTTGCTTAGCGATGTTGAAAATACGGCGCCGGAGTTGTTGCAACGCGAACAACAGCCGGTATGGGTCGATCGTCACAGCGGTTTTCATCGCCGTTCAGTGTCGCCACCGGCAGCCTTATATAAGGCCGAATTGATCGAAGGGACGCTCGAACCCGGCGCACGTATTGATTACGATCTACCGCCAATTCATAGCCTGGAACATCACCTGTGGATGCTTGACGGCGAACTGACGTTAACCATCGAATCGCGCGTATTCCGCTTGCAAGCCGGGGACTGCCTGCGTTATCGACTAACGGGCGCTTCACAATTTCATGCATCCGGCGTTCGGCCGGCCCACTATACGCTTGTCATCTGTAGGCCATAACTATGATTGAAATTCAGCAATTAGACGCCGTTGCGGCGCAACAGGCGGTGCCTGAGCTAGCACAGGTGCTGCACGCCAGCGTTTGGCAGGGTGCCAGCATTGGCTTTGTCACCCCGTTTAACCTAGCGCAGGCGGCGGCATTTTGGCAAAAACTGTTACCGGCGATAGCGTGTGGCGATCGGCTCATGCTGGTGGCGCGTGATGGCCAACGCCTTGTTGGCACGGTGCAGTTACTGTTAGATATGCCGGATAATGGCCGCCATCGGGCAGAGATCGCCAAGCTGATGGTCGATCCGCAGGCGCGCCGTCAGGGTATTGCACGCAGCTTGATGCAGCACGCCGAACAGTTGGCTGTGGCACATCAACGCAATTTGTTAGTGTTAGATACCGTCAGCGACTCATCCGCAGAAGCATTGTACCGCCGGTTAGGGTTCCAGTTGGCAGGGCACATTCCGCATTATGCCCGCGCCAGTTGCGAGGACACGCTGGATTCGACCAGTTATATGTATAAATTATTGTGAGCGGGTCGGTAAGCGTTGTGGTTAACGCCGTTGCCCTGTCGGCGTGGCGTTTCACGCCAGAGTGAGAAAAAAAGCCGGGTGCAGCGACCCGGCAAAGATGCATGAACAGTAAAATTAGCCGAAGCTACAGGTTGCCAGTGGGCGCACTGCCCACTTTAGAACTGATAAACCAAACCGACGGCGACCACGTCATCATCCGCCAGCCCCAGTTTATTATCGCTATCAAGCTGGTTAATTTTATAATCTACATAGGTAGACATGTTTTTATTGAAGTAATAAGACGCTCCCACGTCGATGTATTTTACTAAGTCTGCATCACCTATATTTTCAATATTCTTCCCTTTGGATTGGACATAGGCAATGGATGGGCGCAGGCCAAAATCAAATTGATACTGCGCAACCATTTCGAAGCTTTGCGCTTTATTGGCAAAACCACTGACGGCGGTGGTACTATTATTCACGGTAGCCTTACCAGAAAGAGGCGCGATATTATGGCTCTCAGCATAGGTGGCGGCTAAATAAACCCCATTCGCATCAAACTTCATCCCGGCCGCCCAAATATCGGCTTTATCCCCTTTGCCAAACGCACCTTGTTTTTGCTGACTGGTGCGGTTGGATGAAGCATAGGCTGCACCGACGCTGAGACCATCAATAATTTCGTAGCTAGAGGATAAACCCCAGCCATCGCCGTTGGATTTACTGTTTGCACGGCCGTCATTTTCATTTTTGCCTTGATACTGAGCGGCAAATTTCAGGCCATCGACTAAACCAAAGAAATCATTGTTACGATAAGTGGCGACACCGTTGGTACGGCCATTCATAAAGTTATCGGTCTTGACGAAGGCATCGCCACCGAATTCGGGTAGTGTGTCGGTCCAGGCGCCGACATCATAAATAATGCCGTAGTTGCGTCCATAATCGAGAGAGCCGATGTCTTTTAGCTTCAAACCGGCAAAGCCCAGGCGGGTTTTGGTGTCCTTGGCGCTGTCGGCTTCTGAATGGTTAGCAGAAAATTGATACTCCCACTGGCCATAACCGCTTAGGCGTTCGTTAATTTGGGTTACGCCTTTAAAACCTAAACGAACGTAGGTTTTATCACCGTCGTTACCCGCATCATCAGAGAAATAATGTAACCCTTTTACTTTGCCGTACAGATCGAGCTTATTACCGTCTTTATTGTAAATTTCTGCTGCGTAGGACGAAGGTGCCAGTAAAATTGCCGGAATAATAACGGCAAGAAGTTGAGGTTTCATATTTATCCCTGCTTTTCTCTATTAAAAGACGCTGAACATTGATGCTATTACGGGTTCGTTTGCTGCCAGTTTTATCGCAGCGCAGAATTTTTACCAAGTTTGTGTGATGTATTTATGACAAAATATTTATTTCTACGCTAAGTGAGGAAAAAAAAGCAATAACGGCGCTAGCCAACCGCGGACAAGCCCGTAGCCTATCTTTACGATAAGGTGGCTTTTATCACCTTGTGCCGCGGGAGTAGGTTGAGACTAACTCTCCCGATTTTCCGTATCATTGATCCCAAAAATCCCGATTTTCATCGGAAAGGGTGACAGGTAGCGTAATGCTATTGCTCACTATTCGGAGAAAATCATGTCCACTCAGGAAAAACGTGCCACACGCTCAAAAACGGGCCAGCAAGCCTTTGCTGATATTGCGCCTAAGCTGGCGCAGCTTAGCGATAGCATTTTGTTCGACGATATCTGGCAACGCCCGCAGCTTACGCCTTACGAACGCAGTTTGATCACCGTAGCTGCGTTGGTGGCGCTGAACCGATTGGAACAGTTGCCCTTTCACCTGCAATTGGCACAGCGTAACGGTTTGAGCCGTGACCAACTCGCAGAAATCATGACGCATTTGGCGTTTTATGCCGGCTGGCCTGCGGCGGCATCGGCTGTGGCACGCCTGCGTGATTTGGAGGGCTAACAGCATGCCGTTTACTCGAATAGCGTTACAGCGTGGAAAATCATCAGCCTATTTGCAGATTTTATCAGCAACCCTCCATCAAGCATTAGTTGAGGCATTCGAGGTGCCGCCAGACGATAAGTTTCAGGTTATCGATCAATACGCACCTGGCGAGTTGATTTATGACCAACACTACCTAGGGGGGCCTCGTTCAGAAAATTATGTGTTGTTTTACATCACCGTGGGTAAGCCGCGTGATGCGGCAACCAAGCAACGTTTTTACCAACGACTGGCGGCGTTACTACAACAAAACCTGCAATTGAGACCCGAGGATGTGATGGTGATCGTGGTCACATCGCAGTTGGAAGACTGGTCGTTTAGTACCCGTTAACGTGCAAGCTCGTCCGGCCAGTCCTCCAACTGAGACGGTTTAATGCCATACCCATTCTTAACGGTAACCTGTAGGGCGACGCGCCATGTTGCTGAGATGCCGATAACGCGGGCTGACTGAGCGGGCGGTCTGTGGGACAATAGCGCCATCATTTCGTTACGATATACAGTGAATGGCGCTCTCCTCTTCAGTAAAAGATCAAATCGGCCGATGGTACAAAGCGCTGCAACAGCAAATACCGGATTTTATTTCCCGTGCGCCGCAGCGGCAAATGATAGCCGAAGTGGCGAAAACCTTGGCAGGTGACTATCCGCGCCACTTGGCGATCGAAGCGCCGACCGGCGTGGGTAAAACCTTGTCGTACTTGATTCCCGGCATCGCTGTGGGCCGCGACGAAGGCAAACCGTTGGTCGTCAGCACGGCCAACGTGGCGTTACAGGATCAAATCTTCAGTAAAGATTTACCGCTGCTAAAGAAGATCATTCCCGATTTAAAATTCACCGGGGCGTTTGGTCGCCGCCGCTATGTCTGCCCGCGTAATCTGGCCGCCATGAGCACCGACGTGGCTGAACAGGGCGATCTGATGCTGTATCTGGATGAAGATGAGTTGGTGCCGTCAAACGGCGAAGAGCAGGCGCTGTGCCAAAAACTGTCTACATCACTCAGCCGTCATGAGTGGGATGGGCTACGCGATCATTATGCATTATCGATTGACGATAAACTGTGGTCTAAGTTGAGTACCGATAAAGCTAACTGTTTGGGTCGCAATTGCCACTATATTCGTGAATGTCCGTTTTATCTCGCCCGTAAGGAAATTGAGAGTGCCGATGTGGTGGTGGCAAACCATGCGCTGGTGATGGCGGCGTTGGAAAGTGAATCGGTACTGCCGAATCCGAAAGAGTTACTGTTAGTGTTGGATGAAGGCCATCATCTGCCGGATGTCGCACGTGATGCACTGGAAATTGAAGGTGAAATTACTGCGTTGTCCACCAACTTACAGCTCGACCTGATCGTACGGCAGGTTGAGCAGTGTATGGTGCAATACCGGCCGAAAAACCCGCCGGGGCTGTCCAATACGGAACGTTTGAAAAACCACTGCGAAGAGCTGCGTGAACTGGTGCAAACCTTTGAGCACTTGGTTAGCGCCTACCTGCCGGGCGACAGCGTAGAGGCGGAATACCGCTTTGAAATGGGGGCATTACCGCCTGAGATGGTGGAGGTGTGCGCCCGGTTGTTTAAGCTGACCGATGCACTACGCGGCCTGACGGAGTTCATTCTTAACGATCTCTCTGAGCAAACCGGCAAGCATGACATTGTGCGTTTGCATCGCACCCTTTTGCAGGTCAGCCGTACGTTAGGCTATCTGGAGGCAATGACCAAGCTGTGGAAGCTGGCCGCGTTAGATAAATCGTCCAATGCGCCGATCTCAAAGTGGGTGACGCGTGAGCAGCGCGATAATGTCACGCACCTGTATCTGCATTGTGTGGGGATTCGCGTGAGCGATCAGTTAGAAAAGCTGCTATGGCGTAACGTGCCGCATGTGGTGGTGACGTCGGCGACCTTGCGCTCACTCAACAGTTTCGCCCGTTTGCAAGAAATGAGCGGGCTGAATGAGAAAGCCGGTGATCGTTTCGCGGTGTTGGCTTCACCGTTCAACCATGTTGAGCAGGGCAAGATTGTTATTCCGAACATGGCATTCGAACCCTCGATCGCTAATGAAGCGGAACATCTGGAAGAAATGGCACGCTTCTTTCGTGCGCAGGTGGCGGGCGGGCAGCATAAAGGCATGCTGGTTCTGTTTAGTAGCAACCGGGCGATGCAAACCTTCCTCAGCTATGTCAGCGATCTACGTTTGATGCTGCTGGTACAAGGCGACCAGCCACGTTATCGGCTGGTGGAGGAGCACCGCAAGCGGGTGGAAAAAGGCGTTGCCAGCGTGTTGATTGGCCTGCAGTCGTTCGCGGAAGGGCTGGATCTGAAAGGTGAGTTACTGACCCAGGTGCATATTCATAAAATCGCGTTTCCGCCGATCGACAGCCCGGTAATCCTCACCGAAGGTGAATGGTTGAAAACCCTGAAGCGCTACCCGTTTGAAGTGCAGAGTTTGCCCAGCGCGTCGTTTAATTTAATCCAGCAGGTGGGGCGGTTGATCCGCAGCAACGCCTGCCGGGGTGAGATCGTGATTTACGATCGTCGTTTGCTTACTAAAAGCTACGGTTCGCGCCTGTTGGCGGCGTTACCGGTATTTCCGATCGAGCAGCAAGCGGTGCCGGCGGCGGATAAAGCACACGTTATGGCGCTGAAATCGGCCGCTGATGCCGCGAAAAAACAGAAAAAATCGGCCAATCCGTTTGCCCGTCGGCGTCGACGCTAAGCCAATCGCCGTGGGTTATTCGCTGTCGAGATAGGGAAGATCCGCGTTTTGCTTTGATGAACGCCACGTGAACTGGCCTACTGATATCGCCAGTTGATAACGGTATACCGCTTGGATGCCGTTGCGGCCGTATGCCCGGTGGTCGGAAGAAACATTATCGGCTCAGCCATTTTATTCAAACTGTTTACCAAGTCCGTTATTCGGGAAGCGTGGTGGTGGGGGCGTCGTGGCCTAAGCCTTCGGAACGCCTTCGCTATGCTAGGCCCAGAGATCTCGGGTCATCAATCTCAATAAAATGATCGTTTTTATCCGGCTTTCTTTGTCTGATTGATTTTTAAACGGTTTGGTCTAAAACTATCTGTAATGAAAATGGAATCAAGGCAGACAACGGATGTTCACGCTTTATATGAAATGGGATGCCAGACTGGTGCTCGCCCCCGAAGATATCCAGTTCATACTCTCACCCAGAAGTGCCATGGAGCTGGCCTGCATTTTTTATGAACTGGATTACCTGCAATACCCTCAACAACGCATATGCCGCCACAGTGTTCCGCAAAGACGCGAAGCGGCTTATTGCAATAATTCAGCAACGTCTTACAAACGCAAACACCGGGCACAATGCGATAAACTTTTCGATGATGTGCAATGGCAGCTTGAGCTTGGCTGGATGATCGGTGTGGACACCAGCGCTGAATGGGATTATCGGCGTAACCCATTTTATTTCGATGCAGACAGTAACCTGATTTATGATTGCTTTATGGGTCACGGCTGCGAGATGTTCCCGCGGGAAGTGCGTGAAATCTACGAATACACGCTTGATAAACATCGGGGCAGAAAGCCCGCTCCGACAGTTAAACAACACTATTTCGGTGCTCCGGTACAGCATGCTCAGGCGGCGAAAACCATCAACAGCAAGGCGGCTGGGCGGCTTCTGGCCGCTGGCGGTATTTATAACGGCAACATCGAGGGATTCCATAAGGCTGCACAACAGCTCGGTGGTGATGCGCCAGACGGTTACGATCAGGTCATGGATAACAAAGGGTTACTCATTGCTGGGGCATCTGCCGTGGCCGGGCTTGGGCTTGGTCGACTTGGTACCGTTAGCGAGTTAGAAGAACTGTCTGCTTTATCAAAAGCACCTAAGCCATTCCCATCAAAATTTGTTAATTTTGAACCCCGGCAACTACAGAAAAAATTCAAACATGCAGTAGATTTTAACGTCTCAGGTAATCCAAACACTGTAGGTCTGAAGTCATTTGAGCATGCACTGAAAGAGCACATTGATGATCCATTGACACAGAAAATTACGGGAAAGTATCGATGGGACCTGAATGTTTAT
Organism: Serratia sp. NPDC078593; assembly: GCF_050268245.1. Taxonomy (NCBI): domain Bacteria; kingdom Pseudomonadati; phylum Pseudomonadota; class Gammaproteobacteria; order Enterobacterales; family Yersiniaceae; genus Serratia; species Serratia sp. NPDC078593. Next base: position 340,448 of record NZ_JBNNGK010000002.1, read on the forward strand.
CATTACTACAACCCTGAAACTAAACTTAATGTAATGACCAAATCGGATGGCAATTTCATTTCTGGATGGAAGCTGTCTGAAACTCAACAGCTCGATTTAATAGGTGAAGGTAATGTCTTTTAATCAACGTGAACTGGCCATTTTGGCTCTAATCGACTTGTTTGTTTCGGGGAATATGAAAGCCCCCGAATTTGAAAAACAATACGTTGCATCATGGCGCGAATACAGAGACTGTTACGAGCCGAAAAACCGAGACAAAGCTATGCAACGCTATTTTGATTCGGTTTTTTCAGCGGTAGATACATACTGCGCTGACCCTGACTTAATCGACGAAGATGATTTAGACGATCAAGGCTTACTAAACACTATTTCGATCCTTAAAGCGTCGTGGGAAGAGTCCATATTGGCTTAGTATTTAGACGATTCACTATAACTTCCATTGCCGGCCTCTGTGGAACAAGCTGGGCGTTGTCATATGGCGAGTTGAGTATACAAATGCCGATCGCCACTGTTAGCCGCCATGGAAGCCTTTATCGTCCTCCTGCGATTAACTCGCCGTAGCGCCGATAGCGGAGGTTGAGCGCTATGCTGGATAGGGTATGCTAAGCAAAATCGTATCTGGGGGCGTTGTCGTGGATTACACCAAAATTATCAAAGAAATAGGTCGCGGAAAAAACCATGCGCGCGATTTGGATCGCGAAACCGCGTATCACCTGTATCAGGCGATGTTGGCCGGCGAAGTGCCGGAGCTGGAACTGGGGGGCGTGTTGATTGCCATGCGCATCAAAGGTGAGGCCGAAGCGGAAATGCTCGGTTTCTATCAGGCGATGCAGCAGCAGGTGCTACGGTTGCACAAACCGCAGGGGCGACCGATGCCGGTGGTGTTGCCAAGTTATAATGGGGCGCGTAAGCAGGCGAATCTCACGCCATTGCTGGCGCTACTGTTATCGCGTGTCGGGTTGCCGGTGGTGGTGCACGGTGTGCTTGATGACCACACCCGCGTGACCAGCGCAGAAATTTTCCAAGCGTTAGGTGTGCCGTGGTCGGAAGAGGCTGCCCACGCGCAGCAGCGCTTGGATAACGGCGAGCCGGTGTTTATGCCGGTATCTACGCTGTCAGCGCCGCTCGAACGCCAATTGGGCTTGCGTTGGCGTATGGGCGTGCGCAACAGTGCGCATACCTTGGCCAAATTGGCGACACCGTTTGGTGATGACGATGTGCTACGCCTTGCTAGCGTTTCGCACCCGGAATACGTCGGCCGCGTGGCGTCTTTCTTCCGCCAGATTGACGGGCGTGGTTTATTGATGCAGGGCACCGAGGGTGAGGCGTACGCCAATCCGCAGCGTAGCCCGCAGATTCATTACATCGTGAAGGGCGAACAGCGAGTCTTGTTGGAACGCCCGGCGCAGGATGAGGTGCCAACATTACCGACGGCGAAAGATACGGAGACCACCGCCCGTTGGATCGAACGTTGTCTGGCCGGGGAAGTAGCGATCCCGCGCGCGTTGGCTCGCCAGGTCGCCTGCTGCCTGTTGGCCACCGGCGAGGTCAGCACCTTGGAACAAGGGTTGGCGCGTTTAGCCTAAATCCCCGCAGGCGGCGGGGGCCTCAGCGTTTTAGCTGGGGCGTAACCCCGCTGTGAAGCGACTTGTTTTACACCTGATGACTCAGCCGAACTGCAGATGAATTGCCCGGTCAGTCGCCTGCGTCATGATGGGCGCGCATCGGGCCGCACTAAATCAAAGCGGTGTTGTTCTGAAATGGAATAATAGGCCGTTGGCCCACCGGCGCGTAAGATCGGCTGGGCGGCGGCCGTTTGATAAATGCCGTGTTGATCCAACAGCGCGTGGTCGATATGCACCGCCACCACTTCGCCTAACACCAGCCAGGTTTCTACCTGTTCCCCGGTTGCCGTTTGTAATTGAATACATTGGGTGAGTTTACATTCAAAATGGACGGGGCTTTCCGCTACGCGATCGACGCAAACTTTGCGCCCCGGCAGCGGGGTGACACCCGCGAAGGCAAACTCATCAGCGTCACGCGGCAGCGTTGCAGAGCTGTTGTTCATCGCTTCGGCTAAGGGGCGTGTCGCTAGGTTCCAGACAAACTCACCGGTTTCCACGATGTTTGCCACGCTGTCTTTCCAGCCTGAACTGGCGAAGCCAATAATCGGTGGGCGGTAATTGAAACAGTTGAAGAAACTGTAGGGCGCGAGATTGCGCTGCCCGGCGGCGCTGACGGAGGCAATCCAGCCAATCGGTCGTGGCCCGATGATAGCATTCAGCGGATCGTGCGGCAGGCCGTGCCCCGCTGCCGGTTCGTAGTAATAACGAGATTCACTGCTCATAATGATCCTTTCATTGATAAACCTGAGGTTTATTTTGACGGGTTTGTTACAGGCTGCAAGTTTGGTGGGGGGATATGTTATCTTATGCAGCAGAACCCGCCAGAAAGAGTCCCTCAGGTGCAAAAAAAGAAAACCTTCCCGTTGCAGAAAAAAGGTCTGCATCCCCGTAATCGCCACCGTTCACGCTATGATTTTCCGGCGTTGATTGCCAGTTGCCCGGCGTTGGAACCGTTTGTGAAGCCCAACCAGTGGGGCGATGTTTCGGTGGATTTCGCCGATCCGGCCGCCGTGAAAATGCTCAACCGCGCGTTGTTGCAACATTTTTACGGCATTGAACATTGGGATATTCCCGCGGATTATTTGTGTCCACCGATCCCCGGCCGTGCGGATTATCTGCATCATTTGGCGGATTTGCTGGCCACCAGCAACGGCGGTGAGATCCCGCGTGGCAAGGGCGTCGCGATTCTGGATGTGGGCATTGGTGCCAACTGTATTTATCCGATCGTTGGCCTGCGGGAATATGGCTGGCGTTTCACCGGTTCGGAGATCGATCCTGTTTCACTGAACTCGGCCAAAATGATTGTTGCCATGAACCCGACGCTGAAAAATAGTGTGCGGCTGCGGTTGCAAAAACAGCCGGAACGTATTTTCGATGGCATTATCGGTGTGGCCGAGCGCTTTGACGCAACGCTGTGTAACCCACCGTTCCACGCTTCAGAACAGGAAGCGCGAGCCAGCACCCGACTGAAGCTGCATAAGCTGGGCAAAGGCAACGTTGCTGACACACCGGTTCAGAACTTTGGGGGGAAGAATAACGAACTCTGGTGCGAAGGGGGCGAGGAAGCCTTCGTGCGTAAGATGGTGGAAGAGAGCGTCGCCAAGGCGCAAAATTGCCTGTGGTTTACTTCGCTCATCTCGAAGCATACGACGCTGCCTGCAATTTATCATGCGCTGAAACTGGCGGGTGCAGAAGAGGTTCGCACTATCGACATGGCGCAAGGGCAGAAAATCAGCCGCTTTGTTGCTTGGTCGTTCCACAATGCGCAGCAGCAAGCCGCTTGGGCGGCAGAACGCTGGGATTGAATAGACAAGCGCCGGTGACAGCATCGGCGCTAACAAATTGTTCACAATTTCCTTTCATTTTCCGCGCGTTAGGTTATTCTCAACTTGGTTATTCATTATTCATTATTCTTATTGTTATCCAATAATTAAATTAGTAATTACTTACGTTTATTATTTTATTTACGGTTAATTAGGCTGCCTGTAGGAAAAGAGGATCTTTTCTCTCAGGCCGTCATGCGTTAGTGAGTGGGCTAAACGCGAAACAACATCCCCGTCATACTTTTCGCTACTGCTGGGTTGGTTGTACATATTTATCCGAGTGACTTACGCGTGTAAGCATTGGGATGTATTTGCTTACCACCGTGATGCGACGCGAATTATCGGGGGGATAAAACTTGCTGAATGTTCATCACCTGTCAGAGGATGCCCACTTATGTTATTACGATTCAGTCAGTTACCTGTCACTTGTCGCACAGAATTACGCGCCATAGAAAATGCCGTAGCGATGATCGTATTTAAACCCGACGGTACGGTGCTACGTGCCAATGATCTCTTTTTGCAATGTATGGGGTTCGACAGGGAGGAGGTGGTAGGGCAACACCACCGTATTTTCTGTGAGGCGAAATATGCCGCGAGCGATGCTTATCGGCAGCATTGGAATAAGCTCAATCACGGGGAAGCGATTACCGATAATAGTAAACGCTTGCGCAAGAATGGCGAGGTGGTGTGGTTACAGGGCACGTATATTCCGGTGTTCAATAATCAAAGGAAAGTAACAGAAATTATCAAAGTGGCGAGTGATATAACCGAGCGGGTTGTGCAGGCGCAGGAGCAGCGTAGTTTGCTGGCGGCGCTGAATCGTTCGATGGCGATGATTAGCTTCACCCCGCAGGGGACGATTCTGGATGCGAATGACAATATGCTGTCTTTGTTGGGATACCAGCTTGAAGAGGCGCGCGGCCAGGATCACCGGATTTTATGCCCGCCCGAGTTTGCCGCTTCATCCGCCTATCAGCAACATTGGCAACGCTTGAGCCGCGGTGAATTTATTACCGGTCGTTTTGAGCGGCAAAACCGTCACGGGGAGCGAGTTTGGCTGGAAGCCAGTTACAACCCGATTGTTGATAATGAAGGCCAGGTGACCAAGGTGGTTAAGATAGCACAGGACATCACCCGCTTGATGCAGCAACAGCAACATGAAGAGGCGTTGATGCGCGATGTGCATCATCTTTCATTAGCCACAGACAAAAGCGCGATGCAAGGTGCCACCATCGTTCAGCAGGCCGTTGACGGTATGCAACAGGTGGAAGTTGCCGCCCGGCAAACTTCACAGCGAGTGAGTGAGTTAGGCGATTATTCGCAACAGATCGACAGCATCGTTGCCATGATGCGAAAGATTGCGTCGCAAACCAATTTATTGGCGATTAATGCCTCAATTGAGGCGGCACATGCCGGTGAGTTTGGGCGCGGATTCGCCGTCGTGGCCAGTGAGGTTCGCGCTCTGGCAGAGCAATCTCGTCAGGCGGCGGTTGAGATTGAAGGCATGACGAAATCGATCCAGCAGGGAGTGGCGGCCGCGATGTCAAACATGGCCGTTTGTGTTGAACAGGCGGGGGGCGGCGTGGCATTAACCCAGGATGCGGGGAATGTTATTCATCAGGTCAATGTTGGCATGCAAGATGTGGTCAAACTGATGCAGGCATTTCGTTCGGTGAAGCAAGAAACAGTGCAACACTGAGGTTGGCAGGCTCCCACCCATCTCGAAGTGAGAGCCTGTCATTGAGCGTTAGCCGAGGTTTTCTTGCGGTTTGTTCGGCAATCTGGCGTTGGTTTCCGCGGGTGGGGCGTCATCTGGCGCATAAGATAACTGTACCGCCTGTTGCGGCATGGTGATACCCGCCCGATCAAAATGCATCTTCACCAGCCGATCCAACGCATATTGCACTACCCATTGTTTCAATGCTTGCGTGCGTACCGTGATGCGGGTGGTAAATGAGCGATCGCCCAACGCCACCACGCCGTTAAATACCGGTTCGCCAATCAGGAAGTGCTTCACCTGCTCATCCTGTTGCAGCGCTTTCACCGCCTGATGCAGAACCTCATTGACGCGGTCGATGTCTTCTTCACGGCTGACGGTGTAATTAGCCCGGTATACGCCGAACTCGCGTGCATAGTTCGCGAGGGTGGTGATCGAGGAGAAGGGCACAATGTGGTAGACGCCGTAGTCATCGCGTAACCCGATCGAGCGGATAGTCATGCGCTCCACGGTGCCGGTAATGCCACAGACCGTGACGTACTCGCCGGTATTCATGCCGTTTTCAAACTGAATAAATACCCCGGTGATCACGTCTTTTACTAGCGTTTGCGCACCAAAGCTGATGGCTAGCCCCAGCGCGCCGGCACCCGCCAGCAGCGGGGCAATGTTGATGCCGACCTGCGACAAAACAATCATCACGGTAATGGTGCTGATCACAATGGCGAGTACGTTGCGAAACAACGCCAGCAGGGTGCGTTCACGCGCACTTGAACGCATGCCGTTGCTCAACTCCAGCGTCAGGCGGTGCTCAATAATACTGGCCATGATCGTCCAACTCACCACGGCTACCGCCAGAATCAGCAGAATATGCACTAACCCACTAATGATGCGCGCCCCGCCCTCGCTGTTGGCCCATTGGTAGAGATTGATCAGATGCCAGGCATCGAGTAGAAACAGCGTGGCCGTCAATACCACCATGATACGCAGGATTTTCAAACCGTTGGGAATGTAGGCGTTAATGCGGCGTTCTAGCATCGGATAGCGGCGGTTAACGTCGGCTGGCAGCGTAATGCGCCGGAAGATCCAACGCGTTAGCATCCCGGAAAGCAGCGCCCCGATGCCGACCACCAATAGGCTTTTCACTGTCGCACTCATCATAAAGCTCAGGCTGTTACCTAACTCAAACTGTGAAAGCACCAGTAGCACCAGAAAATAAGCCATCGCCAACAGATGCCAAACGTGCCCCAATCCATGCAAGATCACGCTGAAAAAGGCCATTGAACGTTCTGCCAGCAGGTTGATTTGCTGCTGAATGGGTTTGCGGTTAATCATAATCAGCATCAGGGCGTAGCCGGTCAAGGTCAGCATGATCAGCAGATTGGCAACCGCGGCGGCCGGATAGCTGATTTGGGTTGCGATCACCGGCACCACCACCATCAAACCATAGCCGATCAGACCACTTAGCCAGGCAAGGCGCTGGTTCCAATAATGGGCACTGGCATCACTGAAAGGGAAAGGACGCAGATAAGCAAAGTTAGGCGCAAAGATCAGCCGCAAAACCGCCTTGAAGAATTCGATCACCGCGAACGCACTGAGGAACAAGGTTTGCTGGCGGGCAATGACCGAGCTGCTGGCGTTGACATACTGGGCGAACAGGTGACCTGCGGCTAACGCCAGCCCCAACACCAGTAAGTCGATCACGAAAGCACAAAGGATCGCCATCGGTAATTGATACCACGGCCGGCGTTGCAGCCTGATAGGGTGACCCCAACTGCCTATCAGTTGGTACAGTGGGCTAACCAGCCGCCTGATCAGATGAAAAATGGCGAAGGTAAATGCCACTGTCAGTAAAAAATACCCCAAAGCGCGGAAAAAGGTGGTGCTATTGAAAGGATGTTTAGGGCCGGAATCGATCACTTTTTGCAGCCCAGACAGCTTTTGGTTCAAGGTATTGAGGCTGTCTTGCGCCAACCCGCTCAGGCTGTCGCTCAGCGTCGCGGGAGACGCGGGCGCATCGTCCTTTGTGGGGGCGGGCGTCGTTTCTCCGCTCGATTGTTTGAGCTGTGTAATGAGTTCTGCGCGGGCGTTGTCATCTTCTAATAGCTTTATTAATGCGGCGCTGGATTGCTGCTGCGTATGCTCTGCCGTTGGAGCTGCGCTGAAACCCGGTTGGGGAGCAATCAGCAAAACGATCAACACGAGCAGCGGATAAAGCAGGCGTTCTCGCAGAGAGGAACTGAATCGGCGCTGGGCATGTGGCGGCATCGTGGATCTCCTGTCGCTCGGTGAGTGCGTGTTAAATGTTATCAAAACAGTCAATAGAGTAGGGCGTGTTAAGGCACGCGGCGTAGGAAAGTGTGCTAAAAAAATGGCGGCTAAGATGAGCCGCCGTGGTAAGGCTGTGGGAGATTAAGAAACGTGTTGCAGGAACTCTTGCAAGCGCTGGCTGGGTGGATGATTGATCAGCGTGTGGGGATCGCCATCCTGTGCGATCCGGCCTTTGTCGATAAAGATCAGGCGAGAGGCGACTTTTTCCGCAAAGCCCACTTCATGGGTGACGATCACCATGGTCATGCCTTCCTCGGCCAGATCTTGCATCACTTTTAGCACTTCATGACGTAGTTCAGGATCGAGCGCTGAGGTGGGCTCATCGAACAGCATCATCTTCGGTTTTACCGCCAGTGCGCGGGCAATCGCTACACGCTGTTGCTGCCCACCGGACAGTTCAGAGGGATAGTGATGTGCACGTTCCGCCAATCCCACTTTTGTCAGCAGTTCACGGGCTAATTTTTCCGCCGCGGTTTTTTTCAAGCCACGTACCCGCTGTGGGCCAAAGGCGACGTTTTCCAGTGCTGTTAGATGGGGAAACAGGTAAAACTGTTGGAATACCATGCCTGCTTCTTGGCGAATCAGCCGATCGTCGACGTTGGGATCGTTGGCCTTTAAGCCGTCGACGATCAGATCGCCATAGGTGATCTCTTCGAGTTTATTGATACAGCGAAGCAGCGTGGATTTACCCGAGCCAGAAGGCCCGATGATCACCACCACTTCTCCCTGATTAATCTTCAGATCGATATCATGTAGCACCTGGGTTTTGCCAAAGTGCTTGGAGACGTTTTTAAATTCAATCACAGGATTTTCATCCTTCTTTCCAGACGACGCAGAACAAAGCTCAGCACCAGCGTAATAATCAGATAGATAACGGCCACGGCGCTCCAAATCTCCAGCGCGCGGAAGTTACCGGCGATAATTTCCTGCCCTTGGCGCGTTAGCTCGGCGACGCCGATCACAATAAACAGTGAGGTATCCTTGATGCTGATAATCCACTGGTTGCCAAGCGGCGGTAGCATACGGCGCAGTGCCAGCGGCATGACGACGTAGCGGATGGTTTCACGGCGCGACAGCCCCAAAGCCAAGCCGGCCTCACGAAAACCACTATGAATCGATAACACGGCACCACGGGTGATTTCAGCAATATAGGCACCGGAGTTGATCATGATGGTGACGACCGCTGCGGTAAACGGATCGATGCGCAAGTCGCTAAATGCCAAAGGTAAGGCGAAGTAGATAAACATCACTTGCACCACAATCGGCGTGCCGCGAATCACTTCGATAAATGCCAGTGCGATGTGGTTGACAATCCAACCGCCGTAAGTGCGGGCAAAACCGGCGATCAAGCCGATAAACAGGCCGCCAATCAGACCGAGGACCGAAATCCACAGGGTCATCTTGGCGCCTTCTAACAAAATGGGGATAGCGGGCCAGATGGCACTCCAGTCGAACTGCATGATATTTTCTCCCGGTGATCCCACACGCTGTGGGCATCAGATACAACAAAGCACAGAGGGCAACCATGCGGCTCTGCGCTTAATTCGTTATCGGTTGATAGATGTCCCGAATTACTTAGGTTCAGTGCCGAACCATTTTTTATAGATCTCGTTATAGGTGCCGTTTTCACGCAGCGTTTTCAGCGCACCGTTCACTTTTTCGCGTAGGTCGCTGCCTTTCGGGAACGCGATGCCGTATTGCTGTGCTTCCAACGAATCGCCGACGGTTTTGAACTTGCCTGCGCCCGCGGTTTTGATGAAGTACAGAATGTTAGGTGTGTCGTGAATCACGGCGTCTGCCCGCTGGGTACCGAGCTCCATGTAGGCGTTATCGATGTTCGGGAACTGACGCAGGTTTTTGGTTTTTACGTTTTGCTTGACGTAATCCACCGAGCCGGTGCCGCTTTTAACCGCAACCACTTTGCCATCCAGGTCTTTGATGCTTTTCACGCTGTCATTGTTGGCGTTAACCATGACCAGCAGCCCGCTTTTGTAGTAACCGTCTGAGAAGTCGATGGCTTTTTTACGTTCGTCGGTGATGGTGATGCCCGCCAGCGCCAGATCAACATTTTTCGTTTGCAACGCTGGAATGATGCCGCCGAAGTCCATCGGTTTCAGGGTGTAATCCATTTTCAATTCTTTAGCGATCGCGGCCCACAGATCGATGTCGAAGCCGACATATTCATTCCCCTGTTTAAATTCAAATGGAACGAAAGCGGTGTCGGTAGCGACGACCAGTTTGTCCGCTGCGTGTGAACTGACGGCAAAGGCCAGGGAGAGTGCGGCCAGTGAGACGTTAAAAATTGACTTCATAAGAGGAATTTCCTGTACAGGTTGTGGTTTACCCATTTTTTAATGCATTATCGCTATGGAAGATTCGTGCCATAGTTACAACTGTTTTTAAAACAAGGGGTTGTGATGTGATATTGTGCCGACTAGGCGAATATTTATTATTGCGCACCAAAATGACGCCCCAAAATGGTGCTATCGATAGCGAGTGGTGCACGGGACTATAATTAACTAAATAACGGGCGAGAAACAACCAATAATTAACAATTTTGCATCAATAGTGATAACTAAATCTAACTTTTCGCACATATAAAGGCAGGGTAGGAGAAATAGTTGACGTTGGGTTGGCGAGTGCTCACTGCCAACGGACGTTGGTTTTGCGGTAATGCGTCTCGCCGTTAGCGTAGTTGACTGTCTTTACTGCCACGACGATTGTACAGGCTGTTCGCCGCTTGTTGTTTATCTAACTCGGACTGGCAGGCCAGGCAATAACGCACGCCTTGTAATGCCAAGCGTCGCGCTTGCGGAATCGCCTCACCACATTCTTGACAATACTGGGCACTTTCGCCGTGACCAAGCGCTTGACGCGCACGCTGCACGGCATCATCGACGGTCGAGTCAATTTGATCTTGTACAGCCCCTTCGGCTGCCCAACCATTTGCCATAGCGTTACCTCCGGGATATAGGAACCTCAAAGGCACACGGCGTATGCCGTGTTCATATCAAATGAAAAAAACAACAGGTTGAGCCGCAGCGTCAACCTGTTGTTGATGCATCATGCCGGCGGCACGACGTTAATCATGACTCAATGTTGGATTCGATAAACCACAGGAACTTGTCCAGATCGCGTGATGCTGCAGTGAACATATCAGCTGTGTCTTCATCTTCTACTTCGGTGATCGCCTTGCGAATGTCATTGGCGACCATACCGTAGCGATCCGCCAGTGCTTTAAGGTGTTCCTGTACGCTGTGAATGTTCGTTGGGTAGCTTTTCAGCGGTGTTTTATCATTCACTACTTGCACGGTGCCCAGTGCAACGCCGCCCAGTTGAACCACGCGTTCAGCAAAAGTATCTTGGTGTTCGGTGATGGCGGTACGGAAGCCGTCCAGCATCTCATGTACGGCGATAAAGTTTGCACCACGCATGTTCCAGTGCGCTTGTTTCGTGATCAACGACAGGTCGATAAACTGCACTACCTGATGATTCAATGCCTTGATGGCAGCCAGTTTGGTTTTTTCATCCATGTCATTGCGTGTGTAAAGCAGGTCAGAAGATTTCGTTTTAACCAGTTTAGCGGTACTCATTGCTGATATCCTCTTGATTAGTCGTTGTCCCAAATTGCTACGAGATAATTATAGCAATGATATGGCATTTTGCAGGATGAAATAGGCTATGGGTTAAATAGGTTTAACCCATTGGTTTATGCGTAAGATCGGGCGTATAGTATTGAAGGTTAAATTTAATGTAATAATCTATATCGTTTTTTTTATTTTTACTGATTTCTGATAGGCCGTTGATGTAAATAATCATCCCGGCGTGATAAATATTAATAATAATTTGGTTTGCGCTATATTTGTCTTTGTTTGGTTCAGGGTGTTGATCTGTTTATACTGAATGCCGTCGTGTTTAATACCCGATCACTCACGGTTAATTGCTCCCTCCGTTTTATTCAATAGCGATTGCCCTAAAAAACTATGTTTTCTGATCATGTTTAGCTTCTGTTAAAGCTTTTTGGCGGACCATAAGGGTAGAATAATGGTGACGTTAATCGCCGTATTAATCACTGTCTCCTTGATAACGATGCACCGTGTTTTTAAGCTTGGCTGGGCATTCGGTTGGGAATGGAAAGTTGTAGAAGCTGCTGTCCTGCGGAATGACACTCATGTTTAGGGATATATTATAGGGCATAAAATTGCGTATGGCAGGTGGCGTTAAACAATACCTCAACGTTCAGTGGTTAGTTGTTGACTTGTTACGTCATAGCTAACATAAAGCCATTGTTCATGATTAATTCATAGGGATATAGGTTAATGAAAATTTCAATAGTGACTCTCACCATCGCCGTGTCTGTCTCTTTTTCCGCTATAGCGGATGTTGATAAGAGTATTTTTGCGCCAAAGAGTTTTTCGGGGGACATAGGCTTGGGAAGCCTTAGCGGTAAAACCAAGGAGCGGGTTTACGACCCAGACTTTGGTGGGCATAAAAACAGTCAACTCAACTGGAAATACAGTCATGCAGCCATCATTAAAGGCTCGCTTGACTGGGATTTAATGCCGTGGGTATCAATCGGCGCTTCAGGCTGGACAACGATTGCCAGCCGTGGTGGTTATATGGATGATACTGATTGGCTGGATGACAGCCAGGAAGCATGGACAGACCAGAGTAAGCATCCTAATACGCGCTTAAATTATGCAAATGAATTCGATCTCAACGTAAAAGGATGGTTATTAAACGAACCCACCTATCGCTTTGGCGCGATGGTGGGTTATCAGGAAAGCCGCTATAGCTTCAACGCTAGCGGCGGAGCTTACCATTACACTGATGAAGACACTGGCTTACCTGATATTGGATCTTTCCCAGCCGGGGTGACGGTCATCGGCTACAAGCAGCGTTTTAAAATGCCGTATATCGGTCTTGTAGGGAGCTATCGTTATCAAGATTTCGAGCTCGGCGGTAGCGTTAAATACAGTGGATGGGCACGAGTGTCTGACAACGATGAACATTACCTGACAAATACCACCTTCAAAGCGAATATTAAGAACCAGAATTTTTACTCTCTTGCCGGGAATGTTGGTTATTATTTGACGCCCAATGCAAAAATTTATATGGAGGGCGTCTGGAACCGCACAACCAACAAACGAGGCAGTTTGTCTGCTTATAATAACGAAACAGGGGAAATAAATGGCGCAGCGAACAGTAGCGGTATTGAAAGCTATAATTTTATGACCTCAGTTGGCCTAAGGTACGCTTTCTAAATACAGTATGCCGGAGTATTCGTCCGGCATTTATCATTGTTATTTATAATTTCGCCTGGCTGATTGACGGCCAAATGATAAAGGCTAAGTCAGGCTTTCTAATCTTGATTTAGGTTTGATGGTCAGCGTTGCGCCCATTGACGCGGTGATAATCGCGGCCAGCGCCAACCATTGCACGCTACTCAAGTGCTCGTTCAGGAAAAGCATGCCGGAAAGTGCGGCCATCGCGGGTTCAAGGCTCATTAACGTGCCAAAGGTGCGGGCAGGAATTTTAGGCAGGGCGATGATTTCCAGCGAGTAAGGCAGTGCGGTTGACAGGATCGCCACCGCGAATGCCACGGGCAAAATATCAAGGTTGAACAGCGCGCTGCCGGTTTGCCAGGCGCCAATGGGGCAGAAAACGATTGCCGCAATCAACGAACCAACCGCAACGGTGCCGGGCCCGTGATCGCCACCGGCTTTTTGACCGAAGATAATGTATATCGCCCAGCATGCCCCGGCACCCAATGCGCAGGCGGCACCAAACGGATCGATACTGCCCATGCCATGGCCAAGTGGTAGCAAGAACCACAGGCCGGTAATCGCCAGCGCCACCCAGATAAAATCAATTATCCGACGTGATGAAAACATCGCGACCGCCAGCGGGCCGGTGAATTCCAAGGCGACGGCAATCCCTAACGGCACGGTACGCAGCGATAAGTAGAATAAGTAGTTCATCGCTCCCAAAGACAAACCGTATATCAATAACGGCAACCGGCTGCCGACGGCAAAGCGCATGCGCCAAGGGCGGAAGATAACAAACAGGATCAATGTCCCCATGCTCAGACGCAGCGTGGTGATCCCTTCGGCACCGACGATCGGGAACAAACTTTTTGCCAACGATGCGCCCCCCTGAATGGACACCATTGCCACGATCAACAGACAAATTGGCAGCAACGTCAAAGACGCTTTTGTAGTAACAGACGAAGACATCCTTTTAGCCTTTTATATGCTCCACTAGCACCGGGAGCAGAACCTTAACGCAGAGGAATCGAGTGTAATAGAAATGGCCAGTTTGTGTCTGAGAAAAGCGAACTATGCAGATATTTAAACGATTGTTAAATAAAAATGCGCGTAAAAGAGCAAAAAATGCGCTATTCGTTGAGAATAATCTGGATATTAAATAGGTGATTTCTGTCACATAAAAGGATAGAATACGCCCGAAAATTTAACGGAATTAAGAAGATACACTGTGCTTGAAATTTTCTGTTACACGATACTAAGTGTTAGACAATGATTTTGGGGCAGAGTTTCACGCTGATTTTTGCTATATTTTCAATGCATGAACAAATGGATTTACTTAATAATAAAACGCGTTTGAGGTGGTTATGAAAAAAATTGCATGTCTTTCCGCAGTAGCAGCTTGTGTATTAGCAGTGACCGCAGGTACCGCTTTCGCTGGTCAGAGCACCGTGACCGGTGGCTATGCTCAAGGCGACCTTCAAGGTGTTGCTAACAAAGCAGACGGCTTCAACCTGAAATATCGTTACGAGTTCGACAACAACCCATTGGGTGTTATCGGTTCTTTCACTCACGTTGAAAAAGATCGTGCTGAAGCGGGCCAATACAAGAAAGCTCAGTACAACTCTATCACCGCAGGTCCAGCTTACCGTTTCAACGACTGGGCGAGCATCTACGGTGTAATCGGTGTGGGCTACGGTAAAAACGTTGATAACGCTCAAAACGGTTCTACCCGTGGCGGCAGCAGCGACTACGGCTTCAGCTACGGTGCTGGTCTGCAGTTCAACCCAATCCAGGAAGTTGCTCTGGACGTCGGTTACGAGCAGAGCCGCATCCGCAATGTGGACGTTGGTATCTGGAGCGTTGGCGTAGGCTACCGTTTCTAAGAATTTCCGCTAGTGAGCCACGTTGGTGGCACTTGCGACAAAAATCCGCCTTCGGGCGGATTTTTTTTGCCTGCGATTCGACCTGTTTAATCGTCACCGCGCCTAAATTGAGCGTGCCATCACGATGATCGGCTGTTGGTGGTAGACCGAACGATAGCTTTCGCTAAAGCCAATCTTGGTTGCCAGCGTCAGTGACGCACGATTTTCCGGCGAAATAATACAAACGCTTTTACGGTCCGGCAGGTGCGACTGCGCCCAACTGAGCGCCGCCTGCAACGCTTCGAAAGCATAGCCTTTGCCTTGCGCTGCCGTGGTCAACACCCAGCCCATTTCCGGTGCATCTAACGCTGGAGCGATCGTGCGGTGATGGTTGGCAAAACCGATATCGCCAAGATAGGTACCGCTCACCTTGTCGCGCACCGCCCAATAACCATATCCCAATAATGGCCAGAGGCCGGTATAGCGCAATAGACGTGCCCAACTGTCTTCACGATCGCGCGGTGTCGCGCCGATATAGTGAACGACCTGCGGATCGGCCCACATTGCGGCCAGATCGTCGAAATCGTCTAAGGTATGGGCGTTCAGAATCAGGCGCTCCGTCACCAATCGCGGCGCGGCGTTTGCTCTGCTCATGCTGCATTCCTTAATAACATTGGGCAACGTTGAAGCGTTGTCCATAACTGTGTGATAGAGATAGCGTTATACCATTAACTCTATCAATCAAGTAAACAAGAATCCGCTGATGCTAAGTACGGTGGTCAATACCGTCCAGGTTTTTAAACTATCGGCAACGGATAAGCCAAGATATTTGATGACGATCCAAAAACCGGAGTCATTAACGTGTGATAGCCCTGACCCGCCAAAACAGTTGACTAATGTGGCCAACGCTAACTGAATCGCGCTCAGGCCGCTGACCGCTTCGGACAGTCATCTGGCCGTCGTTAGGATAGCTACCGTGGCGGAACCTTGTGAGGCGCGCAAAACCAGAGAAATGAGAAACGCTGCCGGAACCAGCGACATATCGAAATGTGGCCAATCGCAACCTACCTGGCTCTGCCCATCAGGGTGTTTGATGCGATGATTAGCAATGATAACCTGCCTGATAATGCCAGTGGGGCGATATTACAAGCGAATATCTCGCCGATGGCCACTAAAAAATAAATTAAACACCCGCGTGCAAAATCGTATGTTATGTATAAAAAATACGCTTGTTTAACCTTGGCATGTACAGGGGTATATCAAGAATTATAAAGTGTGAAGATAATTCGATCTTATTTAGATTTATTGAAGGTTGCTTTATATTAAAAAAACATCAGAGGTAGTTGTTTATTCTGAAGTAATGCTTAAGTTATTTTCTTGTTGGAATAAAACACTAAAAATTATAATTTTATCACTTAAATATATCAATGATTGTTTTTGTTGTATAATCTTGTCCACGTTGAGTGAGAATTTTCTTACGCCAAAAAGGCGAAAGATGGCAGGCTTAACGTTTAAAAATAACCCAAAAAACATCTAATAAATAACAATAAATAGCATTAATAATTAACATTTGATACATCGTTTGATGTTTATATAACATTCTCCCCAGGTAATAAATATAATAATGGATAGCATGAAATATAGAATTAATGGACATATTCTTTTTGATGCGAATGCCGGAAGCTTGAATTTAAAGGACTTTTCAGATGATCCGCTTCCTATTTCAAATCCGTCAAAACGACTGTTACTGTTATTGATTGCCCATCGTGGCGAGCCGGTCAGCCGCGAGGTGATATTCCGCAAGGTGTGGGATGAGTACGGTATGATCTCAAGTAATAATAATCTCAATCAATGCGTCAGCAAGTTACGCCGAGTGCTGAAAATGCTGGGAATTGATGAAGAGGTGATTATTACCGTCCCTAAAGTGGGTTTTATGCTCAGCCAAGATATTGCGATTGAGAACGAGGATCAGGCTCCCCAAATGCCGCTTGAGACGAGAAAATCGTTCACCTCGCCTTCATCGAGCATGTCGGCATCGGGTGTGAGGCTTAATAGAACTCAACCAGCGCGGCGCGCAGGGCGACGTTGGGGGATGTTCTGCGGTGTGCTGGCACTTACCGTTGTTCTGGTCGCTGGGGGGGCGCTTTTCGTCACAGGGTTTGGGGAACAGGAAGAGCGGTTTATTGGTGAAACCAGCAGCTGTAAAATTTTTGTTTTGGCGCCGAGCCAAACAATTGCCGCAAGCTCAGCGCTTAATCGCGATATTTTGGCATATGCTGACAATCAGCCAGCGCGCTGTAATCGTGAAGAGTATTTACTCGTGGTGCGCAGCAACCAGATCCGTTCCTACATTTCTGGAATATCAAGGCTGTTCTTAATGAAGTGTAGAATCTTACAAGAACATCATATTGAGATGTGTTACGGCTTACAAGATGAACAATTACCGTAGTTGGGTCAATAACGATAAGGTAAAGAGGCATTCATGCTAGTAATGCCCGTATTGGCTCACCTCATCATTGTGTTTGGCTTGAAACAAGTCCGTCTACCTTTGTGTTATAGCATTGCGGGCGTTGCCGCCCGCCTTACTGATTTTTCCAGCGTATAGGAACGATGAAATGTGTTTTTCTGTTTTTGAGTAGTTAGCAAGTGCTGTTTCAATGAGAGCTCGATCGACTTGTCATTTTTTATCGCCTTCCTGTTACACGGATTATTTAGGGTAAACACGACGCGTTAATTAATGTTTAAATTTGGTTTTTAATAAATCGATTAATTATAAATATTTATTTTTCAGCTGCAAATAAAAGTGAATTTGCAACTGGAAAGTAATTATCGAGGGATTGTATGGAAAAAACAATCAGTGCCGGTCACTTTATATTTTATGACGCGATACCGTGGATTAATTTGGGTCTGACATACTTCTTAAAGCCGGATATTATCCATTCTCAGCAAGTTTCTAGCCTTAATGAGTTAAATGAAGCGTTGCGATGCCAACCTCAGCAAACGGTAGTGATGGAGCTGTACGGCACTCATGAGCGTTTATATGAAGGTGTTCGTTATATATTACAGGCAAAAGAACGTTGGCCAGACACCGCTTGGGTGGTTTTTACTGATGTAGAAAATTACAGTATTTTGCACCTATTAGCGACGATACCGAATATTTCTTTAGTATCGAAACGTGAGCGGCTAGAGTTTATCCTCACGGGAATTACCTCCGCGCGTTATGCGCTAGGGTATCAGAGCCCAGAGATAAAACGCATCATTGAGCAACATCCGCTGCCTGCGCCAGTCAAGTTGTTCTCAAACACGGAATGGCAGGTATTAGCATTGATGGTATCAGGGCTAACGCCACAACGCATTGCCACGACGACACGACGAACGTATAAAACGATCAGCAGTCACAAAT
The DNA here is from genome assembly GCF_050268245.1 of Serratia sp. NPDC078593. Taxonomy (NCBI): domain Bacteria; kingdom Pseudomonadati; phylum Pseudomonadota; class Gammaproteobacteria; order Enterobacterales; family Yersiniaceae; genus Serratia; species Serratia sp. NPDC078593. The sequence continues at coordinate 358,473 of NZ_JBNNGK010000002.1, forward strand.
TGAACATTTCGCATAAGGTTTGTATTAAGCAGATGGACTTTATCATGATGCTGCTGGCATTCCGTAAGTGTGCGTAGTCACTCTGTACTGCTTGTTATATCGGTGACGTATCATTAGTCGTGTACTGTGCGTAAAACTATGTGGCGGTCTAAAATAAGCGCTACGGTGGTTTTAATTATTTAATTAAGATTTCTTTAAGTCTGGTTTAATAAACTTAAGACCGATGTTAGCGCGGTTTCCTATGGTGATAATAACACTGGTACATTATTGGCTGATGTTTTTAGTTTGAACAGATGATGTATGATCGCGCGGGCGGTCAAATAATGGTTGATAGCGCGCTATTCAATGACAAAAATAACGCTTTAGCAGACCGGGAAGCCCAAAGGCATGAGGGATGCGATTGCAACCTCAATAATGCAGTTAAGTATAATAAATCCGATAGCGTGACGGTTTACGGTAAATTAACCCCGGCCTGATTGGCCAGGGTTAATGGTTCTGTTAATGTTTTTTAAACGCCGACTTTCCGGCAAAGTGAGCGGATGTACCGAGTTGGTCTTCTATTCTCATCAGTTGGTTATACTTTTCGATACGTTCGCCGCGGCAGGGGGCACCCGTTTTGAGATGGCCGGCACGCAGCGCGACTGTCATATCGGCGATGAAACTGTCCACGGTCTCTCCGCTGCGGTGTGAAATAAAAGCGCCCCAATTATTTTCATGGCAGAGTTGAACCGCGTCAAAGGTTTCACTCAAAGAGCCAATCTGATTCAGTTTGATTAACGCGGCATTAGCAAGGTTTTGATCAATGCCGCGCTGTATATACTTCACATTGGTGACAAACAGATCGTCACCCACTAATTCTATCTGTTCGCCTAACATAGCGTACAAACTTTTCCAGCCTGCCCAGTCATCTTCCGCAAGACCGTCTTCAATCAATACGATAGGGAAATCTTTAACTAAGGTCTGGTAGTAGCCAGACATCTCCTGCGAGGACAACTCAGCATTTTCCGTACGCAACTGATACTTACCATCACGGTAAAACTCGCTGGATGCCGGATCCATACAGATAACAATATCTTCACCAGGCCGGTAGCCGGCTTTTTCTATCGCCTGAACAATGAGTTCTAGGGGTTCCCGGTTTGATGATACGGTAGGCGCAAAGCCGCCCTCGTCGCCGACGCCGGTGGACAGGCCCTTTGCCAGCAGAACCTGGCGGAGTGCTTGATAGACTTCACTTCCCCAGCGCACGGACTCCCTGAAGGTCGGTGCGCCGTAAGGGGCAATCATAAACTCCTGAAAATCAGCGCCTTGGTTACGCGCATGAACGCCTCCGTTAATGATATTCATGCAGGGAACTGGCATCAGGTTTGCGCCAATTCCGCCGAGATAACGGTACAGCGGCATATGTGATAACTGGGCCGCAAGCCGGGAAACGGCTAATGAGACGCCCAGTATGGCGTTTGCTCCGAGTCTTTCTTTATTATCGGTACCGTCTAGGGCAAGCATCACGTTGTCGATGCCACGCTGATCGCGTAGGTCATGCCCCTGCAGATGTGCGTTGATCTCCGTATTAATACTGTTGATCGCATTGAGGACGCCTTTGCCGCCGAAACGTGTTTTATCACCGTCACGACGTTCGATGGCTTCACGCGAGCCTGTACTGGCTCCTGATGGCACGGATGCTCTGGCCATGGCACCGCATTGGCTAAAGACATCAACTTCGACGGTTGGGTTTCCTCTTGAATCAAGAATTTCACGGGCGACGATTTTTTCAATAATAAAGCTCATATAAACCTCGAATATCAGTGGGTAATATGTTTAATCAATACATCTACAGAGAGATGATTGATAAATTCGCTAGAACGTGAAGATAGCGCGCCAAACAGCCGGTTTTTATGTCCCATGATGACCAAATCAATCCCCGCTTCGGCGACATAACTTCCAACATCCTTAATACGATGTAGGGTGACGATTTCTTTCACATCGATAGGAAAACGGGCGGATTTAACCAATCGACTTAGCATGGCTTTGGCGGCAATAATTTCAGCCGACTGGCGGTCTTTGATAAAGGCATCAGAACCGATATCGAGTTCGCGATAATCCTCGGTGAGATGCCCAAGGGTTATCCGGGTTCCTTGTTGGTAAAAGCGACGGGCGACGCCTTGTAGCAAAAAACGGCCGTCTGTTTCATTGTTAAGTAATAACAGAGCATGTTGATACATAGATATTGATTACCTTATGGCGAGTGAGACGGCGGTTGTCAGCCATGGCAAGATCTCTTTTTTTCGACTGATCGCGTTGGGAAGAGAGAGGCTGGCCAGATCCAGCACATTGTTCCCTGAGAAATACAGCGTTGAGTTTTGCTGAAAAATATCCGTAATCACTAATAGTGCGATAGCCAGACCGGGTTCTTTGCTTTGTACCGCTAAGGCAGCCAAGAGATCGGGCAACATGCTGTCTATTGCCGATAGCGATGCCACTTCAATTTGAGAGATCAGCACGCTCAGACCGCTTATTTGATAGCGTTTCGCGTCTTTCATCAGCAGAGACATGGGCGTTTGCCCGCTAAGATCGGTTTTGGCGGCCAGCAATCCTTGCACAAAGAGATCATAGTCCCGGTGACTGAGGGCGGATAAAGCGTGTACGGCTGCAATATCCTGCTGGGTGGTTGTCGATGACGTCAGTGCCACGGTGTCACTCAATATTGCCCCTAACATCAAGGTGGCCTGAGTGGCAGAAATGGGTAGCGTGCTTTCAAGGGTGAGGATTTGCCACAGGACGGTGGCACAACAGCCGACAGCGCGGATCCAGACATCAGGGGGATTTCGCGTTATCACCGTGCCTAAACGATGATGATCGATAATGCCAACGATATCGCTGAAAGCTAAAGAAGGCGGTCCCTGCTCGACATCGCTAAAGTCGACCAGCCAGACCTGTTTGTCGTTGAGTTCGTCCGCTAATAATTCAGGTTGATTGATGCCCGCCTGCTTCAGGATATAGGCGGTTTCGGGAGAGATATCACCCAAACGAACAGCTGTCGCGGGTTTTCCAAGGTGGTTTAACCAGTCTGCGGTAACCAGAGCGCTGCAGATGCTATCGCTATCTGGATTGCGATGACCCATTACGTAAATCATATCGTCTCCTTAGCAACAGCGAAGGAGCGTGAACACAGGGCAAAACGCGCATTTTTATTCATAGAAATACCTGACATACGTGCCTAAGGAAAAAGCAAAAAATGTATATCAGGCGTCATCATCCGCGCTGGACAGCGCGGCGGTTGGGAAAGGTGGAACACCATCACCTTGGCAGAAACTATAGGGGAAATTTTATACCCGCGCAATCACCGTTGTGCGTTGCGGCCGTTCCTTGTTAATTCAACATTGCCACATCTATGGCGTATTGGGCTGAATAAACAGGATTTTTATTCAGGTGTCGAGCGGAATAAATAAAGTAGGAAGTGTCTTTAGCCGGTGCGTTGGGACGGAGTTTAACACCAGCCCCCCCCAACCGCATCACGCCATGCGGGTGGCAACTGCCACCCGCAACGTGCATTACATGTCTGGGAACGTCAGTGTGTTACCCGGTGCCTCACGATGAATATGCAAGAAGTTCATGTGCTTCTCGTATTGATCAAGAATATCGCCGATGATCTGCTCTTTGCTGTAATCCATCAGATCATTACCTTGCGTGCCTTCCATCAGGAAGGTTTCCAGCCGGTAATAGTGTGATTTACCGGCGCGGGCGCGATAGGTAAAGCCCGGTACAGAAAAACGCTGCGGCCAGATCTGATAGATGAAGTTTTGCTCTTCACCCAGGCGCACCAGCAACTCCAGATGCGGTAAACGCTCGTCTTCGCTAGGCGGCACTTCGCTGAATTCCACCTTGGCACCGCGCAGTTTGAGCTCGCGGGCGACTTCCTGCATTGCAGGGCGGCACACTTGGTCGAGCATTCTCTGGGTGTATTTGGTACCCGGATAGTTCATGACCCGTGACAGACGCTGTTTCCAATTCAGGACATCATTACTGGATATTGGCGTTGGCGCGGAGGTATTTAACGCACCGGCCTTACGGTAATCCTCAACCCGCAGCGATTTATACAATCCGGCCATCACGAAGAAGATGACGAAGCTGAATGGTAGCCCCATGATCACCGTTGCGTTTTGCAATGCCGAAACGCCGTTGGTCATCAGCATACCGATGGTCAACAGGCCAATGGCGATCGACCAGAAGATGCGCAGCCAGTTTGGCGCATCATTGTTGATGTCACTGAGTCGTGAGGTAAAGTTGCCCAATACCAATGAACCGGAATCCGCCGAGGTAACATAGAACAACAAACCGGTGATGGTGGCGACCGACGCGCTGAAGGTAAAGGCGGGATATTGCGCCAACAGGCTATAGAAGCCGCGTTCAGGATACTGCATCACTTCCTGAGCAAAGCCAATGTTGCCGTGAATAACCTGATAAAGCGCGCTGTTACCGAAAATTGACAGCCACAGCAGGGTAAACACGAACGGAATAATCAGTGTACCCACCACGAACTGACGGATGGTGCGCCCGCGTGAGATACGCGCCAGGAACAGGCCAACAAACGGTGACCAAGCAACCCACCAAGCCCAGAAGAACAGCGTCCAGTTGTTCATCCACTCTACTGGACGATCGAAAGCGAAGCTGTTGAGCGTCATGCCCATAAAGCGGTTGATGTAGTCGCCAACGTTAAGCACCAACGCATTGAGCAAGAACTCCGTGTTGCCGAAGAACAGCACAAACGCCATCAGGCCAACTGCCAGCCAGACATTCAATTCGGAGAGTACGCGAATCCCTTTATTGACCCCGGAGGTCACCGAAATAGTCGCCATGACGACCGAAAGCAAGATTAACGCACTCTGCACCGTCAGGTTTTCCGGTAAGTCAAACAGCACCTTCAGGCCGTAGTTTAGCTGTACTACGCCAATCCCCAAGGTGGTGGCAATACCGAAAATGGTGCCGACAACGGCGGCAATGTCTACGCTATGGCCGATTGGCCCGTTGATGCGTTTACCAAAAATGGGGTACAGCGCCGAGCGGATGGTTAACGGCAAGTTATAACGGTAGCTAAAGTAACCCAGCGCGATCCCCATCAATGCGTACATTGACCACCCGGTCAGACCGTAGTGGAACAGTGTCCACACCATTGCCTGCCGCGCTGCCTCTAACGTTTGGCCTTGGCCTTCCGGTGGCATCATGTACTGAGTCACTGGCTCGGCGACCGAGAAGAACATCAAGTCGATGCCGATCCCGGCGGCGAACAGCATGGCTGCCCAGCTTAATAGGCTAAATTCAGGTTTGGACTGTTCCGGCCCAAGCTTGATCGATCCAAAGCGTGACGCCGCGATGAACACCACAAAGACGATGTACAGCGTTGCGGCCAGCAGGTAATACCACCCGAAAGTGGTTGAAACCCAATTCAGGGTGCGCGTGAGCCATTGCCCGGAAAAATCAGTGAAGAAAATTGTCATCAGCGAGAAGGCTAAAATTAGCCCCGCGGAGATGAAAAAAACCACAGGATTCAATCGGTCCTGTTGTGGTTTTGAGGAGGTGTCGTGTGTTGTCATCGTCTTCCTCTGAGGTATTTAACAACCAAAATTACTTCGATAGCGAACCGCTGACAGCCACTGATTTTGGTCAGATTCGTTAAATATCTCACAAAAATCAGCCAGTTCCACAACCGAAAAGTACATTTTTGTAACCAAGTGGCAATAAAATATATTCAATTTTTATTGAACGTTCAATCAAAAAAAAGTTTAATGGTCAGCGTTAAGACCTATTTTAAGAGTCGGAGCCATGCCAAAAGTAGGAATGCAGCCGATACGTAGGCAGCAACTGATTGATGCCACGTTGGCGGCGGTAAACGAAGTAGGAATGCACGATGCCACGATTGCGCAAATTGCGCGTCGGGCGGGCGTGTCCAACGGCATCATCAGTCATTATTTCAAGGATAAGAACGGCCTGCTGGAAGCCACAATGCGCTATTTAATCAGCCATTTGGGTGAAGCAGTGAAACTGCGGTTGCAGGCATTGGAAGATCAAAGCCCAGCCTCGCGGTTGCAGGCTATCGTTGCCGGTAATTTTGACGACAGCCAGATCAACAGCGCCGCGATGAAAACCTGGCTCGCATTCTGGGCCAGCAGCCTGTACCAACCGCAGCTTAACCGGCTGCAACAGGTCAATGGCCGTCGTTTATACTCAAATTTGAGTGCCGAATTTCAGCGCGTTTTGCCGAAAGCCGAGGCGCGCTTGGCGGCAAAAGGGCTTGCGGCGTTAATTGATGGATTGTGGTTGCGCAGTGCGCTGCGTGGCGCCGATTTCAATCAGTCCCAGGCGTTAACGCTGACGACTGACTACATTATGTTTCAACTCCGGGGGCATACGCCGCCCTGAGGACAGCAATAAAGGAGAACCTATGTCCCGTTTTGGCTTACAGAAGCTCTATATTCATGGTGCTTATGTAGACAGTACCGAGGGGAAAACTTTCAACGCAGTTAACCCGGCTAATGGCGAAGTGATCGCTGAAGTTCAGGCTGCCAGCGCTGAAGACGTCAACCGTGCGGTGGCGAGTGCAGCCAGCGGGCAGAAGGTATGGGCGGCGATGACACCGATGGCACGTTCACGCATTTTACGGCGTGCGGTGGATATTCTGCGTGAGCGCAATGATGTGTTGGCCGAGCTGGAAACGCTCGATACCGGCAAGGCGCTGTCTGAAACTACCGCGGTCGATATTGTTACCGGTGCCGACGTGTTGGAATACTACGCCGGTCTGATTCCGGCCATTGAAGGCCAACAGATCCCGCTGCGTGACTCCGCCTTTGTTTACACGCGCCGTGAACCCCTTGGTGTGGTGGCGGGCATTGGTGCATGGAACTACCCGATCCAGATTGCCTTGTGGAAATCGGCCCCGGCGCTGGCTGCGGGTAACGCGATGATCTTCAAACCAAGTGAAGTCACGTCGCTGACGGCGCTTAAGCTGGCTGAAATTTACAGCGAAGCGGGGCTGCCAGACGGCGTATTCAATGTGCTGACCGGCAGCGGGGCGGAAGTGGGGCAGTACCTGACCGATCATCCGGGTATCGCCAAGATCTCATTCACCGGTGGTGTGAAAACCGGCAAAAAAGTGATGGCGAATGCCTCTAGCTCCACGCTGAAAGACGTCACCATGGAGTTGGGCGGTAAATCGCCGCTGATCATCTTTGATGATGCCGATCTGGATCGTGCCGCAGACATCGCCATGATGGCCAACTTCTACAGTTCCGGTCAGGTTTGTACCAACGGTACCCGCGTGTTTGTGCCTGCCGCACTGCAAGCGCAGTTTGAAAGCAAGATCCTCGAACGGGTTAAACGGATTCGCTTGGGCGATCCGCTCGATCCGAACACTAACTTCGGGCCACTGGTCAGCTTCCCGCATATGGAATCGGTGCTGCGCTTTATTGAAAGCGGCAAGCGTAGTGGAGCACGTCTACTTTGTGGTGGAGACCGGGTGACTGACGGTCAATTTGCCCAAGGCGCCTACGTGGCACCGACGGTGTTCACTGATTGCCGCGATGAGATGGAGATTGTGCGTGAGGAAATCTTTGGGCCGGTAATGAGTATCCTCAGCTATCAGAGCGAAGAGGAAGTGATCAAACGTGCCAACGACACGACCTATGGCCTGGCGGCCGGATTAGTGACTCGCGATTTGAACCGTGCACACCGCGTGATTCATCAGTTAGAAGCCGGTATTTGCTGGATCAATACTTGGGGTGAGTCACCGGCGGAAATGCCGGTCGGCGGCTATAAGCATTCTGGCGTGGGGCGCGAAAACGGCCTGACGACGCTGGAACATTACACGCAAATCAAATCGGTACAGGTCGAGCTGGGCGAATTCGGTTCAGTGTTCTAAATATCGCCCCACCTTGGTATGGGCTTGCTGGGCTTTTATCGACGAAAGCCCACAAGCTCTTGAGCCTATCTATCTATCCTCAATGGAGTTTATCTTGCAGCCAGCGCGGGGATTTTCGGCGTTTACAACGTCACGGTTGTTGAACCCTGCTGCGCAGTGCCACACCTAGAGGATAAGGAGAGAGTTAATGGAATATGATTATATTATTATCGGTGCCGGTTCTGCCGGCAACGTACTGGCTACCCGTTTAACGGAAGACGCCGATGTCAGCGTCCTGCTGCTGGAAGCCGGTGGCCCGGATTATCGCTTGGATTTCCGTACCCAAATGCCGGCCGCGTTGGCTTATCCATTACAGGGGCGTCGCTATAACTGGGCGTATGAAACCGATCCTGAACCCCACATGAATAATCGTCGCATGGAGTGTGGGCGTGGCAAAGGCTTGGGCGGATCGTCGCTGATCAACGGCATGTGCTACATTCGCGGCAACGCGATGGATTTTGATAACTGGGCGACGGCGCCGGGTTTGCAAGATTGGAGTTATCTGGACTGCCTACCGTATTTTCGCAAAGCGGAAACCCGGGATATTGGGGCCAATGATTATCACGGTGGCGAAGGGCCGGTGAGCGTAACGACGCCAAAAGCGGGTAATAATGAGCTGTTCCACGCGATGATTGAAGCGGGCGTACAGGCAGGCTATCCGCGTACCGACGATCTGAATGGTTATCAGCAAGAAGGCTTCGGCCCGATGGATCGTACCGTGACGCCAAAAGGCCGTCGCGCCAGCACCGCCCGTGGTTATTTGGATCAGGCGCGTTCCCGCCCGAACTTGACGATCGTGACCCATGCATTGACCGACCACATTGAGTTTTCCGGTAAGCGTGCGATTGGCGTGAGCTACCTTAAAGGTGAAGGCAAGGCGCTGCATACGGCGCGTGCGCGCCGCGAAGTGTTGTTGTGTGCCGGAGCGATCGCCTCGCCGCAAATTTTGCAGCGCTCGGGCGTGGGCCCGGCAGGCCTGCTGAAAAGTTTGGATATCAAGGTGGTGCACGATTTACCGGGGGTGGGTGAAAACCTGCAGGATCACCTAGAAATGTATTTACAATACGCCTGCAAGAAACCGGTGTCGTTGTATCCGGCATTGCAGTGGTTTAACCAGCCGAAAATCGGCGCGGAATGGCTGTTTAACGGTACTGGCATTGGTGCCAGCAATCAGTTTGAAGCTGGCGGTTTTATCCGCAGTCGCGAAGAGTTCGCTTGGCCGAACATTCAGTACCACTTCTTGCCGGTGGCGATTAACTATAACGGCAGCAATGCGGTCAAAGAGCATGGCTTCCAGGCGCATGTTGGCTCAATGCGTTCGCCAAGCCGTGGCCGCGTGCAGGTCAAATCGAAAGATCCGCGCCAGCACCCGAGTATTTTGTTCAACTACATGTCCAGCGAGCAGGATTGGCAAGAGTTCCGCGATGCAATTCGCATCACGCGTGAAATCATGGCGCAACCGGCGTTGGATGAATACCGCGGGCGTGAAATTAGCCCAGGCGCTGACGTCACCACCGATGAGCAACTGGATGCGTTTATCCGTGAACACGCAGAGACGGCCTTCCATCCGTCATGTTCTTGCAAAATGGGTGAGGATGACATGGCGGTGGTTGACGGGCAGGGGCGTGTGCATGGCATGGAAGGGCTGCGCGTGGTTGATGCCTCGATAATGCCGCAGATCATCACCGGCAACCTGAACGCAACCACGATTATGATTGCGGAAAAGATTGCCGATCGTATTCGTAATCGTACGCCATTAGCACGTAGCTCGGCCGACTATTATGTTGCGGGTGATGCGCCCGTGCGTAAGCCACAGTAATGTTCCAAACGCGCCCTCTCGCCATCACGGGGAGGGTTGCTGTAGCAAGCTCCCCCCTCCAAGGCTCTTCCCTAAAGCGAGGGGGCCATCCATGTCCTCTTATTAGGTTAATACAATGGCTTGCGCGTCAAAGCTACTTGGCGTCGCCATTCGCCACATACGCGCGTAAAAATCACTTTTAATCTGTTTCTCCAGCAAGGCACCCGGCTCCAGATAGTAATAAATATCGGCGTACACTTTGATTTCGCTTGAGGTGATACGGCGTAGCATATGATGTGACGTTAACTGCTCCGGTCGGCTAATACCTGCGGCGGCTAACATCTCTGCCAGGGCTTTCACCGTATTTTGGTGAAAATGAAACACGCGTTCAGCCTTATTGGCTACCACTAACGCCTTCTGACGTAGCGGATCTTGCGTGGCGACGCCGGTTGGACAGTGATTGGTGTGGCAACTTTGCGACTGAATACAGCCGACGGCGAACATGAATCCCCGTGCCGAGTTAACCCAATCCGCGCCCAGCGTCAGTACGCTGGCAATATCAAAGGCGCTGATAATCTTACCGCTGGCCCCGATTTTGATGCGATCGCGCAGCCCGCAGCCGACTAACGTGTTATGCACGAACAGTAATCCTTCACGCAGCGGCATCCCCATATAGTTGGACAGTTCCAGCGGTGCTGCACCTGTTCCCCCCTCTTTGCCATCAACCACGATAAAATCCGGCAAGATATGGGTCTGTAACATCGCCTTGGCGATAGCGACAAACTCCCATGGATGACCAATGCACAGTTTGAACCCAACCGGTTTACCGCCTGACAACTCGCGCAATTGCTTAATGAAAGTCATCATTTCGATCGGGGTATTAAAGGCACTGTGGGCTGACGGGGAAATACAGTCCTGTCCCTCCGGTACGCCCCGAGTCGCGGCGATTTCTGCATCGACTTTGTTTGCCGGTAAGATGCCGCCGTGGCCCGGCTTTGCCCCTTGGCTGAGTTTGATTTCAATCATTTTCACCTGAGGCGTATTCGCCTGCTCGGCAAAGCGCTGTGCATCAAAATGGCCATCGGTTGTGCGACAGCCAAAATAGCCGCTGCCGATTTCCCACACCAAATCGCCCCCGTGTTCGCGGTGATAGCGGCTAATGCTACCTTCGCCGGTATCATGATAGAAGTTGCCTTTTGCCGCTCCCTGATTCAGTGCGCGGATCGCATTGGCGGAAAGTGCACCGAAGCTCATCGCGGAGATGTTAAAAAGAGAGGCAGAGTAGGGCTGAGTACAGTCTGCGCCACCTATCGTGACACGATAGCCGGTGGGGTCTGCAACGGGCACGGGGCACATCGAATGACCAATACACTCATAACCGATTTGATAAACATCCAACATAGTGCCGAAGGGTTTATCACCCATTTCGTTTTTAGCGCGGCGATACACTAAGGTGCGTTGCGAGCGGGAGAACGGCAGCGGTTTATCATCTTCTTCCAACAAATATTGACGTAATTCGGGGCGAATAAACTCAAAGAAGAAGCGCAGACGACCGATGATCGGGTAATTACGGCAAATTGCGTGGCGCTGTTGGCTGAGGTCGTAGATACCCAGTGCACTCAAAGCAGCAAAAACCAGCGTGGGCCACCAGAATACGGGCCGATCGAAGGCGGTGAATAAACAGGCAAGTGCGATCGTGATGCTTAACACAAAGCAGGTATAACGGCTGAATAAGGATGACTTCATAACCTCTCCTGATGTTCATTGTGAGTCAAGGCGACATGCTATAGCGGCAAAGAAGGTGGATAGTGTTGCCCACGGGCGGAAACGCGAGTCAGAATTTTAACTAACGTCGAAGAGAGTTATGTGGCGGTGACTGCGAGTTTATTATTTTTTACAAAATATTAACCTTGGCGCACCCTGTACGCTGTTTACTTACGCATTTTTTTGCCGCTACCGGCGGGAGATTGGCGTATCTACTCAAAGGAAGGTTATTCGCTATCCCGTGTTTGATGGTACTGATTAGGCGATGATGGCGATAAAACAAAGACTGATAGGTGTACGATAGAAAATTGTATGGGGTATATTTTTGGTTATTAATAGCGATAGCATCACAAATATCGAAATTGAAATAACAATAAGAGCATGACTCACCAGCAGTGATTGAGTGCGTCATGGATTTTTCATTTATCTATGATGAGTCATTTTCACGTGATTGTAATAATTTTTTAATGAAAAAAACACAAATATTCAATTTCAGTAATTTGATAAATTCTAAACAATATTATTTTTATTTGTTTATCACCTCTACTGTCGATTGATTAACTAATCGCCATTTTGTTTAATTTCGTTTAAGTTTGTTGGCGTTTTTTTAGGTGGTATATATAGGTAAATGATCCGAGTGTAACAATTTTTTTCATCGTTATTGATTTATTTTTTTCTTTAACAAATATGTGGTTATGTTATTTTCTTGACTGTGGTTATAGCCCTGTTATCAGGGCGTAGTTGGCTGCGTTACACTTAGAATTATTTTTGTCTTTGAGTATTATTTTTGCAGGATTACAATCAACAACTAATTAGTAACCGTAATCATTTATCATGAGGGATATAAGAAGTTAGCGGCAGTAAGGCATCGCGTTCGATAGGCCCATCGCAGGTTTAGCCGAGTGATGTTAGACATCGCAATAGACCTATACCGTGTCGGGTGTACGCCGCAATGAGGGCTGAATTATTGGCAATATAATGAAATCTGGCTAATTGATTTATTTATTAGCCAAGGGTTTATATTGAGTTAAATAATAACTTTATGACGTTTTCCTGGATTTTTTCAGTTTTTGCGGTGGAACCTTTGGCAGCAAAATATGGAGATGATCGCTATGAATTACAGAAAGCCTATTTTTGAAACGATAGCCAATTGGTCAATTCACCGGCCCGATGAAAACGCCGTCACGTTTTGCGATCAAACCTTGAGCTATAGCCAGCTAGAGTATCAATCTAATTTATTAGCAAGATATATATCATTAACCTATCCGTTACATTCTCGCGGTAGGATAGCGGTATATTTAGAGCCGAGTCTGATGATGCCGGTGGTGTTGCTGGCGATCCTTAAGGCGGGTTGTGCTTATGTTCCCCTGTCCCACTTTCAGCCGAAGGCGAGAATAACAAAAATCCTCGATGATGCTTCGGTCTTTTTATTGTTGACGACACGCTCTGTCATCCATGCATCGGGGATAGATAAATTATTTCCAGCAACGCTGGCACTGGAGGACATCAACTATTCCGATACCGCGGTTTCTGCTAGCTTGCCAACAGTCCAAGCAAGCGATCTTGCCTATATTTTGTACACATCAGGTTCAACAGGAACCCCGAAAGGGGTGGCGATAGAACACCGGAACCTGAGCTATTACTTGAGCTGGTTCAACCAACAATTGTGGCCCGAAACTCAGGCGCTCTTACCGCTGACGTCCACGTTAAGTTTTGCTGCGGCGGTCACACAGCTATATGCCCCGTTATTACGCGGCGAGACATTACATATCTTGCCTGCCGATAGCCTGCATGAGCCTGGGCGCTTGTTGACGTGGTATCAGCAACATCCTAAGGGGGCAATTTATTGCGTGCCTACGGTTTGGGATGAATTATTGCGTTATCAACGTGATGTTGGCGGCGCATTGAGCTTGCCTAAGACCATTTTCCTTTCCGGTGAGCCAGTACCGTTCGATCTTAAAGAACGTACCTTTGAACAATGCCCAGAAGCGACAGTATATAACCTTTATGGCCCGACAGAAGCTACCGCCAACGGTTCTTTTTCTCGTTTAGAGAAACACAAACCGGTCACGTTGGGTAAAGCACTGCGCGAAAGTAAAATTCTCATCGTCGATGAAAATTTAACACCGGTTGAGGCCGGGCAAAGTGGTGAAATCTGCATTGTCGGTGAAGGGGTGGCACGCGGATATCTCAACCAAGATAGCCTGACGCAACAGCGTTTTTTCCGCTATCAATGCGAGGGGGGCGATGTGCGTGGCCACCGAACGGGTGATTTGGGTCTGTTTAACGCGCAAGGAGACGTTGTTTATCTTGGGCGTATAAATCGGCAGATCAAAATCAATGGCGTGCGTATTGAGCCCGAAGAGATTGAAATCGCTTTGCGCGAGCATGAGAAAATTAATCAGGCTTTGGTGCGTACCATTGATGACGATAATGGTTCTGTACGTCTTATTGCCTATTTAGTCAGTGCAGACACCGCGTTATCAATCAATGAGATCAGCGCTTTTTTGCGTGCCAAACTCCCCGCACCAATGATCCCGACCTATTTCATGACGCTTGAAACACTGCCCAAACTGCCCAATGGGAAATTGGATCTTCAACGTTTACCCATGCCCAGCCCTATACGGCCGGTGTTGGGCTACGCGTATCGCCCGGCAAGCAATGAGCTGGAGCAAGAACTGATTGATATATTTCAGGATATACTGGGATTTCGCGATCTAGGAGCCGATGATAATTTCTTTGATTTAGGTGGCGGCTCACTCCAGGTTATGCAGGCACGGCAGTGCATTCGGCGCAGATTATTCAGTGATATTGATTACGCTTTATTTTTTAACAATGCTACGCCTTACTTGCTGTCTTTTATCGTGCCCTATTACGTTAATGATGAAGAGACATTTTCTTCTGCCGACTGCGAGTTGGAGTCAGCCCCGTTGTCTGGCGAGCAGCGTTATTTTTTGACCTTGGATCAGATAAGCCCGGATCCGCTGGCCTATCTGATTGCTTTTCGCTTACACCTACACGGGCCGTTAGATGTTGCCGCCTTGGAATGGTGTGTTCAGCGCATCGTACAGCACAACCCGGTGCTGCGCAGTCGATTTGATCTTGATAGCGTTAGCTGCCGCGAAGGGCAATACCCCTCAACAGCGCTACAGGTTATTCACCAGCAATGTGCCGATGGAATTATCGCCGATGGCAAGGTGAATGATGAGCGGTTGCTGGCATCGGTGGGGATAAGTGAGATCGATCTTGAGCACACGCCGCTTATCAGCATCAAATTATTATCCGCGCAGGATACGCAACACATTCTGTTTGTGCAGGTGCATCATACCGTTTTCGATCATGATTCTATTGGCGCGTTCTTCCAGCAGTTTGTGGATTATGCGCGAGCCTATCATGCAGGCGATCACAGTTTTACACTGGCTCCGAGCAAGCGCTATCAACACTATCGTCAATGGCAGCAATGCGCCATCTGGCCGACACGCTATCCAAAAGAAAGGCGGTTTTGGCAAAAAACGTTTGCAGAGTATGTACAAACCGGAGCCGATGGGTCTCAATTCCAGCCCCAGGCGGATCAGGACGGTGAAAATTATCGCTGTACTGTCTCTGTGGCGTTAACGCAATCGCTCAGGGCTTTTGCCAGACACCATCAAACCACCGTGTTTGTCAGTATGCTCGCTGCATTTAACCGGTTATTGAATTCGGCAACGTGTTATCGACATGTTCCTATTGGTATTCCGGTTTCCAACCGTACACTTTATGAAGAAACTGATCTATTAGGCTGTTTTGTGAACCGAGTAACCTATTATGACCCGGCGATCCCAGACGAGCCGATGAATACCGCAGTAGCGCGGTGCCATAAAAGAATATATGCCATTTTGGATAACCAGATGGTGCCGTACGATATTTTGAATAATGATATTCGGGAAAATGGGTGGAGTGAAAAACTCTATGCGCCGGTCTGCTTTAATTATTTGTCTGCCATGCCCTCACCGGTAAAAATCGGTGATACTGAAATTCAGGTTAGCCCAATAGAACATCATGCGGCGAGAGTGGATTTGACGCTATCGGTTCATGAAGGGAATAATTTACAGCTTTATTTTAATTATCACAAAAACGCATTGACTAAAACGCAGGTAAAAATATTAGCTGAAGCGTATATCGAATTACTCAGCGCAATGGTTCAGTCAGATTAGTTTATTTTTCATCAAAGTAAAAGCACACTACCTTATTCATTGAATTAGAGGGCCATATTATGGCATCTGCGCACAGTATTCATGCTGATTTTATGCAGTGTTGTAACCATACGCCAAATTCAGTCGCGTTGAGATGTGATGAAAAAACGCTGACCTATCAACAATTAGATCAATATAGTAATGCATTAGCAGATAGATTAATTAATCTTGGCGTTAGGCCTGGCGACATTGTGGGGGTTTATCTCAATAAAGGGGTCAATCTTGTTATCAGTTTATTGGGTATCATAAAGTCTGGCGCTTGTTATTTACCGTTGGATCCGTATTACCCAGTAAAACGTCTTGCCTATATGATCGACCATACTGCTACCCAGTGGGTCATCACCGATAGTGTACCGGAACACAGGTTGAAGCTGAGTTCGCCATATTGTCAGTGGTTCGATATCACGCAGGTCGATCTCACGATACCCGCCACGCCAGAGTTGCCGATTGTCAGTGGCGATCATCTTTGTTATGTCATGTATACCTCGGGGTCTACCGGTACGCCAAAAGGGGTCATGGTAAGCCACCGTACGGTAGCGCATTATCTAAAATGGATGCAGGCCGCCTTCAATCTGCGTCAGCATGATGTGGTACTGAACCAATCCAGCTTCAGCTTTGATGTCTCCGTGTGGGAAATATTCTGGCCGTTGAGCGTCGGGGCAAGTTGCGCGCTCATTGATGAAGAGATGAAGTTCGATCCCTTATTGATGGCGGCATTTATTCAGCGCCATCAGGTGACCGTAGCCCAGTTTGTTCCCACCGCGTTGCGTGTCATTGTGGATGCCAACGTGGTGGGTAATTGCCCAACATTAGCCCATATATTCTCTGGCGGGGAAGCGTTGCCGCAATGTTTAGTTGACGATCTGCATCGGCAGTATTCCGGGCAAATTCATAATCTATATGGGCCGACGGAAGCTACTATTTTTGCTTGCTATTGGCCATGTCGACCAGGAGAACGTGACAGCCTGGTACCCATTGGCAAGCCGATTCCCCATGCACGCGCTTATGTGTTGGATGCCGGTCTTAATCCCGTTCCGCCCGGAGTGTGTGGCGAGCTTTATCTTGCCGGCGATATTCTAGCCAAAGGTTATCTGCATGCTGAAACCTTGACCCAAGAGCGTTTTGTGGATGATCCCTTTGCCTGTGGGGGCGGTAATAAAATGTACCGAACCGGTGATTGGGTTAAACAGCGTGATGACGGGGTATTCGCGTTTGTTGGGCGGGTTGACGATCAGGTTAAAGTGCGGGGGCATCGTATTGAGCTGGCAGAAATTGAAACACATCTACAGGCATTGCCGCATATCGCCCATGCCGCAGTCATTGTAGAACCACACCCAAAAAATAACATGCCAATGTTATTGGCATTTTTTGTGCCACGTGAACGGCAAGTGGTCAATATTCAAGAGATAAAAAACGGGCTGGCAAAGTCGCTACCCTACTTTATGTTGCCATCCCGGCTTATTCCCTTGGAGAGAATGCCTGTCCATCCTAATGGCAAGATAGATAAATCAAAACTTCGTGGCTACGAAAATAAAGAGGATGAAAATGGATGTAATAAAAAACAAGACTAACGCGGAAGTTGAAGCACAAATAATCTCGGTATGGAGGGCGGTATTAAATAACAAAAATCTCTCAATAAAAGATAACTTTTTTGACGCGGGAGGGAACTCGCTGCTGATATCAAAGGTACATAGAGAAATAAAAAATAAATTCGCCACGCCAGTATCCATTATGGACTTATTCCAATACCCGACGGTGCAGATGTTAAGCCAACGCATTGTTGAAAAACATGCCGAGATTATCGGTCGCAAAAAGTAATTTATTGTTAATTATGCTCTATACGGTGAGGTAACAAAATGAAAGATCAAACAATGCCCCAAGATAAGGATATCGCCATTGTGGGTATGTCTGCCCGTTTTCCTGGCGCTGACGATACAGCAATGTTCTGGAAAAATTTGCTGGAGGGTGTCGAAACGATCAGCACGTTTACCGATGAGGAATTACGTGCCAGCGGAATTGAAGAGGAAACGATTGCCTCGCCAAACTATATTCGCCGTCGAGGTATTCTGGGAAACGCACAATATTTCGATGCTAATTTCTTTGATATTACGCCACGTGACGCGGAAATCATGGATCCGCAACACCGCATTTTTCTGGAGTGCAGTTGGCATGCGTTTGAGGATGCGGGCTATGTGCCGGGAACTTATCCTGGCAAAGTCGGCGTGTTTGGCGGTACGGGGACGGCGTGGCATTTAAACAAAGTGAATGCACACCCTGAGGTGCAAAAGTATGTCAGCGGTGCCTCGGTCGTGACCAATAATGACAAGGATTACGTCACCACGCGGGTTTCTTACAAACTGAACCTGAAAGGGCCCAGCGTTAATGTGCAAACTGCGTGTTCGACAGCGATGGTTGCCGTGGTGATGGGCATTAATAGTTTATTGAATGGCGAAAGCGATTTAATTGTTGCGGGCGGCGTATCGATCGATACACCAGAACGGCGCGGTTATCAGTACATGCAAGGTGGCATGGAGTCGGCTGACGGGCGCTGCTATGCCTTTGACGCGCGCGCCAATGGCACCGTATTTAGCCGTGGAGCGGGTGTGGTGTTATTGAAACGCTTGAGTGACGCGCAGCGCGATGGCGATCATATCTATGCGGTACTGAAAGGGGGCGCCATCAATAATGACGGCAATCTGAAAGCAGGTTATACCGCCCCAAGTATCGCAGGACAAATTGCGGTAGCTAAACAGGCTTTCACCAATGCGCAGGTTAACCCTGCAACCATTAGCTTCGTTGAAGCGCACGGCACTGCAACGGCATTGGGGGATCCGATCGAGTTCACCTCACTGAGTCAGACGTTCCAAGAATTTACCGATAAAAAGCAGTATTGCCGTCTGGGATCGGTTAAGACGAACATTGGGCACACGGACGCTGCGTCAGGCATGGCTAGCTTAATTAAGGCGTCGCTAGCCTTGAAAACCGGTGAGTTGCCCGCTTCGCTGCATTATGTCTCGCCAAATCCTAACATCGAGTTTGAAACCAGCCCATTTGTGATGAATACCGAACTGAGCAAACTGGAGCAGACCAATCACCCGCATCGTGCGCTGGTCAATTCGTTCGGTGTCGGTGGCACCAACGCCTGCGTTATTCTCGAAGCGCCTCCGCAACCGCTTCCCGGCGATCGACACGACGGGTTGATTATGCTGCCTTTTTCGGCCAAGAGTCGCACTGCGCTGGAAGCGATGAAACAGCGTATGCATGACTATCTGACACAGTATCCGGACGTGAATCTGGCTGATGTGGCCTATACCCTACAGGTTGGTCGCCAGCAGTTTGCGCACAGTACGGTGGTGATAGGCACTGAACGGGAGGCATTATTAGGAAAACTGAATCAGCCCTCCACCATTATTTCATCCACGAGTAAAGGCCGTAAGGCCGTGGTGTTCATGTTCCCAGGCCAAGGTAATCAGTACCTTAATATGGCGCGCAAGCTGTATACCACTTATCCGGTGTTTCGTGACGTGATGGATCGCTGTTGCCGTTATCTTGATCCGATCCTCGGCGTTAATTTGCAATCGATTATTTTCCAAGGGGAAGACGTTCTAAGAAAATCACGCATTAATGAAACCCAGTTTACTCAGCCCGCCTTGTTTATTGTCGAATACAGCCTGGCGCAATTATGGATGTCATGGGGCATTAAACCGGATGCGATGATAGGACACAGCGTGGGTGAATATGTTGCCGCCTGTCTTTCTGGTGTTTTCTCGTTGGAAGATGCACTGCGTGCAGTGGCGTTGCGCGGTAAATTAGTGCAGACATTGCCTGCCGGCGCCATGCTGGCGGTGCTTATGGATGAAGACGCGCTGCGTCATCGTTTACAGGGCGGAAAACTGGAGATCGCAGCGGTGAATTATCCGGGCCTGTGCGTGGTGGCCGGGGAGTTGGATGAAATCGAAATCTTCCAGCAGCAACTGGAAGACAGCAATGTTTTCTGTAAGCATTTGGATACCTCTCACGGTTTCCACTCCTACATGATGGAACCTGTATTGCCTGCTTTCAACGAGGTTATTGACGACATTGCATTGCACGCCCCACAAATTCCATTCGTCTCTACGGTAACCGGCGATTGGATCACCGATACGCAGGCTACAGACAGCGATTATTGGGTTAAACATGTGCGCAATCCAGTGTTGTTCTCTCATGCATTCAAAACGTTAATCACCGAAGAGCACCAAACGTATCTGTTCTTGGAAGTGGGGCCCGGCCGTTCTCTGGAGTCGGCGGCCAAGCAACACGTTAAAGCGGATGATGGCGCTTTGATCTACTCCTCTTTACCTACCGCCAAAGACGTCGATCTGACCGATGAATATCTGCTCAATACCCTCGGGAGCCTATGGGCCTGTGGCGTTGACGTTGCGTGGGATAAATTTTATAGCGGCGAGCAGCGCCGCAGAGTCTCCTTGCCCGGTTATCCGTTTGAGCGTAAAGCATTTAGCTTGCCTGTGCTTAAACCCGATCACGCCGGTAGCCCATCGCTGGACGAAAGATCGCTTGCCGCGAGAAAACGTAAAAAAGCCGATATTGGCGAATGGTTTTACATGCCAACTTGGAAGCGCACGATCCCAGCAAAGTTTATGGCTGGTGGGCGTGTCGATCCGGCCGAAGCGTGCTGGCTGCTATTTGTGGATGCGATGGTGATTGCTGAGCATCTCCAAACACAGCTCGTTGAAGCCGGGCATCGTGTGTTGACCGTGTGGCGCGGCAAGCATTATCAGGAGGATCTGACCAACGGCTGCTACGTGATCGACCCGGCCCAGCGTGAAGACTATATACGCCTGTTAAAAAGCGTGAAAAATAATGCACAGCGTCCCACCCGCATCATTAATCTGTGGAACCTGTCAGCGGATAGCGCGGAACCGGCATTTATCGGCCAACAGCGTGCGTTACAGATGAATGCGTTTTACAGCCCGCTCTACCTACAGCAAGCATTGGTGAGTGAGAACCTGCTGGACGATCTGCACCTGCTGTTCGTGACAAATAATATTTTCAACGTTACGGAGGAGCGGTTGTATTCACCGCAAAAAGCCTTGGTGGTGGGGCCTGCACGCGTATTTTATCACGAATATCCTGAAGTACAGTGTCACGTCGTCGATGTTGACTTATTTGGTTATGCCGCCCCGCAAGACATCGCCCAGCAACTGATTGATGAAAGTCACATCGATACGCATGGCAACCTGGTGGCCTATCGTGGGCGTAACCGTTGGGAAGAGGATTATCAGGCGGTTCATCTAAAACACGATGAGAGCGGCTTGCCTGCGGCGGTGAAAGAGGAGGGCACCTATTTGATCACTGGGGGGTTGGGTGGGTTGGGGATGTTGATCGCTGGCTACTTATCGGAGATCAGCAACGCCAACATGATTCTAACCTACCGTTCTGCGCTGCCTCCTCGTGATGAGTGGCACACATGGATACAGCAACATCCGGTGGATGATCCGGTTAGCGAGAAGATCGCTGGCATCTTGCGCCTGGAATCGCGGGGTAATGTGGTTCATCTTGCCAAGGTTGATGTGTGCGACTACAGCGGTATGCGCGAGATGCTGTCGACCTTTGATCGCATTGACGGCGTATTCCATACCGCAGGGATCGCAGGGGGTGGGATCATTCCGTTGAAAAACGACACAGATTGCGCCGCCGTACTGGATCCTAAAGTGGTTGGTAGCCTGGTACTGGATGAGTTGCTCAAAGACAAACAGCCTGACTTCTTCATTTTGTTCTCTTCCATAACGTCTATCGTGGGTGATGAAGCCCGTATTGATTATTGTGCAGGCAACGCGTTTATGGATGCCTTTGCCCACTACCGCAACCAGCAACGTTCAGGTCGTACCGTTGCGCTTAACTGGGGGAAATGGGGTGACGTAGGCATGGCTGTTCGCTGGGGCAAACAGTTAATGGAGAAGAAAAATAACGCTAAAGCGGGGGCATTTGAAGAGGTAACGGGCGATCTGTTAACGCTGATCGGTCGTGAGGGGATGCAAGAAACCTATCGCGTTAATCTTGCGGTGCAAAAAGATTGGGTGATTGATGAGCATCGTTTAGCACACCAGCCGTCATTGGTCGGGGCGTCAATCCTGTCGATGCTGCATGAATGGATGCATCACTTCAAACCACAAGAAACCCTACAGGTTAAGAACCTGCTACTGACGAAACCGGTTATTTATCTTAACGGTTGGCCACGCATGATGAACCTATTGGTGACTGCCGATAATCACGGCTATAAATTTAGTCTGAGAAGCCGGGGTGTATTGGATCTTGATTGGGAGGAGCATGCGCTAGGGGCTGTAGGGCAGAAGAGCGCCGAGCCCGGGCATGACCTGATATCACTCGACGCCATCCGTCAATGTTGCCCCACAGAATTGCCTTACCTACCGCTGGAATGCGAAATGGGCAATGCGAATACCGGCGAGGTTTTCCTGTCATTAAGCCCACGTTGGGATAACCACCAAGCTATTTTCCAGGGGGAAAATGAATGGCTGATGCACAAAGTCATCAGACCTGAGTACCGCAATGACTTTGTCCGTTATCCCTACCATCCGGCGGTGATTGATGCGACGGCGATCCGCTGCCTGACGTATATCACGCAAGATAACTTCCTGCCGATAAGCTACGGAAAAATCAGCTACCACGCGCCGCTGAGTGCAGATTGTTATGCCCATGTGAAGTTGAAACGGCCGTATCAGCCTCAGGATAGCGCCATAACCATGGATATTGTTTTCTTGTCTGCGGCGGGCATGCCGTTATTGGCATTAGAAAATTATACGCTGATCAAAATGACGCAAGACAACCAGCTTGGCGAACATACCGATACGCCGGCGGTTAAGGTCAACCTGGCAGACAAAGACATTCTGTTTAATGAAGGGCTTGATGCACTGAAACGGCAGCTCGCCCATCTGGAGTTTGAACAGTTAGTCATTGTGACCAGCGATCTTGGGCAACTGATTGATGAGTCTATCCCGGTTCAGGATGAAATCGTATTGGAGACTATCGATGACAAGGTGGCTGACGGGCATACCCGTCCTGTTTTGTCGGTGGAATATGTTGCGCCGGAAAATGACATTGAGAAAGAAATCGTCAAGGTCTGGCAATCGATCCTCGGCATCTCGGGCATTGGAGTAAACGATAACTTCACCGAACTCGGGGGGAACTCTTTACTGGCGGTTCAGGTGGTGTCGACGGTATCTGGTATTTTCGAAATCGATATTCGAGTCGATCTGTTCTATCAGGAACAGACCGTTAAAGGTCTGGCGACACTGATTTTGGCTGAGCTTGCAGGATTACTGCAAGGCGAATAACCGCGTTTCCCTCAGGCTTCGGTCTGGGGGAAACCCTTTGAGCAACGGTGTTTAATCAGACAACAGCGGGATTCGATAATGACTAAGATCACTACCGCCATGCTCAATGGCTTGAGCCTGGATGAATTGAAAAAAATAGCCAGAGAAAAAAAGACGCGTAATAGCGCCGTAACCGGAAAAATTATCAGCAAAAACAGTGAGCCTGGCAGAGTGCATTTTCCGGTGACTCACGCGCAAAAAAGCATGTGGGTGCTCGATCAATATCTTGATGACGCTAAAGCCTACAACAATCCTTATGCCATTATCTGCCGCGTTGCACATGATATTGACACGCAAGCGGTCAACACCGCACTGGCCTTTTTGACGCAAAAACATGACATCCTCCGCACCACATTCAAGAGGGTGGACGGCGAGGTTTGCCAATGTGTGGGGGACGAACTGCGGTTCAACTTTCACTATGACGACATTACATCTCTCCCCGAAGAGCAACGCGAAACATGGGTAGAAAGTGTGGCGCGTGAAGAAGGGGGAAGACACTTTGATCTGGCGCATGGGCCGCTTTCATATTGGCGCATGATTAAAACTAATCACCATGAATACGTTTTATTACTGACGTTTCACCACATTATTTCTGATGGTTGGACGGTCAATTTATTCTTCAAAGAATTTATGGAGATGTATTTCCGTGTACTTCATGGTGAGACACCACAGACCGAAGGTTTCCTGCAATTTTCTGATTACGCGTTAGCGGAAGCGCAGTGGTACAGCACGGAAGAGTATCAACAGGGGTTGAACTATTGGGCCAATAAACTTGATGGCGTACAAGGGGTGCTTGAGATCGCTACCGATCGCCCGCGTCCGGCTAAAATGAGCACGGTCGGTAGCATAGTGAGCCACTCTGTTGAGCCAGCCTTTAACCAGCGCTTGCAGTCTCAAGCGGCACAGCTTGGCGTCATGCCGTTCCATATTATCCTGTCGGCTTATACGCTGTTGTTGCATAAATACAGTGGTCAAACGCAGATCGTGGTCGGTGCGCCTTTTGCTAATCGTACTCAGCCCGAGACACAGCACATGATGGGGTTGTTTATGAATACGCTGCCCTTGTGTTTTGAGCTGAATCCGGAAGCCGCGTTACAGGATATTGTCAAAATCGCACGGTCAGAAAGCGAACAAACTCAGCGTTATCAAGCCATCCCGCTTAACGATATTCTTGATAAAATCGCCTGTATTCGTCATCCGCAGATCTCCCCGCTTTTTCAAGCAGTGCTGACCTATCAGGTTTTCCCTCATTTTCACCATAATACGCTGTTCAGTTATAAACCGTTGAAAGTTGACTACGGCGTAGCGAAATTGGATCTGAACCTGTGGGTAGAGGAAGATCGGGGTGGGTTGCTGTTTACCCTGAACTACAACACGGACTTGTTTAATCGCAATACGATCGAGCGCATGCTGAATGATTTACGCACGCTGCTGGCGATGTTTCTTGAGCAACCGCAGTTAACCGTGCAGGACGTCTCGCTGGTGAGTCAGGCTGAGCGTTTACAGTTGCTGCGCGAATGTCAGCGCCCTGTTGGCACCGTGCCTGAGGCGGTACAGGTGCAATTCGAGCGTCAGGCCGAGCAAGCCCCGGCGGCGCTGGCCGTACGTTGTGCCGGGCGTTCGCTAACTTATCGGCAACTTAATCAACAAGCTAACCGTTTAGCCCACCATTTATTGGCACAAGGATTGTTGCCGGGACAGCCCGTCGCTTTATTGATGGCCAAAAGCGAGCGCAGTGTGGTAGCCCTGTTGGCGGTATTAAAAGCGGGAGGCTGCTACGTTCCTATCGATGTTGCTCTGCCTGTAGAACAGATTGACTTCATTTTACAGGATGCCGCCGTGCGTTTTGTTTTGGCCGAAGCGGCGTCGCCTACCGTCTCCTTGCCGACTGTGTCGATCGATCAACAATTCAGTGAGCAGCCGTGCAGTAATCCGCGGCAATCACATGCTGCACCGGGTGCCCCCGCCTATATCATCTATACCTCGGGCAGTACCGGCAGGCCGAAGGGCGTCAGGATTAACCATGCGCATCTGAGCCAATACTGCCAGGCGATAACGCCCGTGCTCGCTCAACCAGCCGGAGCCCGCTACGGCATGTTCTCTGCTTTCACCACTGATTTGGCACACACCATGTTGTTTCCTGCGCTGATAAATCAGGGGCAACTGGAGGTGATCAGTGTTCAGCAACTGAATGATCCGCTGAATTTAGTGGCCTATCTGGCCGAACAGCCGCTGGATTGCATGAAAATAACGCCAACGCATTTGGCCGCTTTATTGGCATTGCCCCAGGCTGAGGCGTTATTGCCGCGTGACTTGCTGGTGCTTGGCGGAGAGCGAGCCTCGCTAGCGTTGGTTAAGCGTATCCGCCAGTTGCGGCCACACTGCCGGGTGATCAATCACTATGGCCCAACCGAATGCACCGTTGGAATTACGACCTATACCGTACCTGACAATGTCGATGAAATGACCGGGGGATATTTACCGGTGGGCAAACCGCTGATGGACAGTCATGTACTCGTGCTGGATGACCAACAACGGTTGGTTCCTGTCGGTTTACCCGGCGAGATCTATCTGGGCGGCGCACACTTGGCTGCAGGCTACATTGGCCAGGAAGCACAGAATCGACATCATTTTATTCCTCATCCTTATTTAGCGGGTGAGCGTATCTATCGCAGTGGTGATAAAGGACGCTGGTTGCCGGATGGAAATCTTGAATTTTTGGGCCGTCTCGATCGCCAAGTGAAAGTGCGTGGCTACCGCGTGGAGTTGGCCGAAATCGAGCAAATCTTGCAGCAGCATCCCGATGTTGTGCAGGCTGCGGTCAAGCTTTGGCCGCTCAACGAGGGAGACGCGCGGCTGGTGGCCTATTGCTGTGGCGGCGAGGGTGAGCAAAGTAGCGCGGTGCAGGCGGCTTTACAGAATAAACTGCCTCACTACATGAGACCGGATCACTGGGTATGGCTGGAAGCGTTGCCACTGACTGCCAGCGGAAAAATCAATTATGCCGCCTTACCGTTTATACATGCCGATGTGTCTCAATCACCACCGACACCAGAGGGTGAGGTTGAGCAGTGTTTGCACAACATCTATTGCCGGGTATTGCAATGTGACCGGGTAGATACACGAGATGATTTCTTCAATCTGGGCGGCAACTCTATTACTGCTTTGAAGTTGGTTATTGAGATCAACCAACAATTTGGCACGGCGTTGTCACTGGGGCAGTTATTTGAGAATAGTAGCGTTCGTCAACTGGCTGCGTTCTTGGAACAGGTAACACCGTGTGCCTTATCGCCATTGGTCACGTTGAATTCCGGGCGAGAAGAGAGCAAACCCACCTTGCTGATGATTCACCCGGCTGGCGGCAACATCTTATGTTACGACGCGCTGGCACGCGAGCTTGGGGACGATTATCCGGTGTATGGCCTTCAGATCGCTAATTTCAGTGAAGATGCCGATTACCACCATGATATTCAGGCTTTAGCCGCGTGCTATCTGCAACAGTCACAGGCGATCGTCCAACGGCAGAATCTGGTGCTGGGAGGATGGTCTTTGGGGGCAACCATTGCTTTCGAAATGGCCCGACAGTTACAGCAGACAAGCGGGCAGTTAGCGACGGTGCTGATTTTGGATCAACCTGCACCGCAGGTGCAGATTGATTATGCGGCGCAGATGGATGAGTACCAGCGACTGGCCTATTTTGCTCGTAAAGTGGAACGTTTTACCGGTGCGTCATTCGAGATTGCGAGTACGACTCTGGCAACGCTGTCTGAAGCGCAGCGTACGGCATTGTTCCTCCAGGAATTTAAACGCGCAAATTTGGTTCCAAACAATATCAGTCAGGTGCATTTCCAACATTTTCTGACGATTCTACAGGCGCACATTTCTGCTACGGACCGCTACCAGGGGGCAGAATACGGCGGCCATATTGTGGTCGCAGAGGCGGAAGAGGTGATGCCGGATCGCATCAGGCATGATACTCCCGGGCTTGGCTGGGCGCGTTTGGCGAAGGGGGAACTGACCGTGATCCGCGCGCCGGGTAATCACATCTCGATGATGAAACAGTCGCAAATCTGTCATACGGCAAGCTTACTGCGCAAGGTGCTGTTATGAGTACAGTGGAAACCCTAACGGCAGCCCCGGCCATCAAGGTCGGGGTATCCCGGCGCGAGTGGTGTGCCATCATCGGCGGATTGGTCGGTGGGTTTATGGCGATCTTAGATATTCAAATCGCCAATTCCTCGATGAAAGTGATTCAAGGGGCGCTCTCGGCAACGCTGAATGATAGCTCATGGCTGATGACCTCTTATTTCACCGCGGAGATTGTGGCGATTCCACTGTGCGGTTGGCTTTGCCAAGCGTTAGGGACAGGGCGCTATGCATTGTGGTGTATTGCCGGGTTTTTGGGAGCATCGTTGCTGTGTTCTGCCGCTTGGAATCTCAGCTCCATGATTGTTTTTCGCGCCTTGCAGGGGTTTAGCGGTGGCGCGCTGATCCCTATTTCATTTCGTCTGATTATCGAGATCCTCCCGTTGGAAAAGCGACCATTAGGCATGTCGCTGTTCAGCATTATTGGCACGTTTGCGCCAGCGGTGGGACCCGCGCTAGGCGGATGGTTAACCGATAATTTCTCTTGGCACGCCATATTTTATATCAACGCGCTGCCGGCGTTGCTGTCGTGGGGGCTGATTCATTACGCGTTAAAACACCCGACGATCAACTGGAACATCATCCGGCATGGCGATTTTATCGGTATCGTGTTCGTAATGCTGTTCTTGGGGACACTCGAAGTTATTTTGGAAAAAGGCGGACAGGAGAACTGGCTAGAGTCCAACATGATATGCGTACTGGCGGTAATCTCGGCCATCAGTTTCATTGTATTCATGTATGCCCAATTGACTCACCCTTATCCCCTGATCAATCTCAGGCTGTTCCGCGATGTTAATTTCTCGTGCGCCATCATGGTGTTTGCCATGTTGGGTGTCGCTATCTACGGCACGCTATTTTTGGTGCCGTATTATCTGACGATGGTGCACGACTATAATGCATCAGAAATTGGCACGGTGGTCATTTGGATGGGATTTCCACAGCTGATTATCCTGCCATTTATTCCCCTGCTTATTCAGCGTTATAACCCAAAATATCTGATCTGCATTGGGTTTGTCGGCCTAGCCATCAGCGCGTTTATGGATTGCGCGATGGATGGTAATTTTGCCGGGCCACAGATGACATGGTCCATGCTGATTCGCGCATTAGGCCAACCCTTTATCATGGTGCCGCTGTCTTTGTTAGCGACGCGCCATATTCAACAGCAAGACAGCGCTTCTTCAGCGGTATTGATCAATATTTTCCGTAGCTTGGGCGGCTCTTGCGGTACCGCCATCTTGAGCACCTTCTTCATCACGCGGATATATACCCACGTGAGTGTCATCAAAACCTCGCTGGTTTCTGGTAGCAACGCGTTTTCGGGCTATCTCAATGACATGAAAAGTTTGCTAATCGAGCACGGCCTGGCGGCCGATACGGCGAGTGTTAAAAGCACCGCGCTGGCGTTGCTGGCGAAAAGGATCGCCCGTCAGGCAGAGATCATGGCATTTAACGATCTGTTTCTGATCATGGGCACCATGATGCTGGCGACGGCGTTGTTTGTGTTGATTTCAAGCCGCGACTTCCGCCTGCATGTTAATCAAGGGGAGGGGCGATGAACCCAGCACCGATGACGATCTGGCATTACCTGCTATCACGGGATGCGTGCATCACCATTCTTACGCCCATCGTGTTGTATAACATCGCTTTTTGGTGGGGCGGGGCGGGTATTGCGTTATTAGTGACAGCGCTTTATTCCGCCGCTGTTGAATTATTGCGCAAGCGGGGCGGAACTTTCTCCGTGATGGCATTAATCCTGGTATCAGGGTTCAGCCATTACCTTTATTTACGGGGCTACGCGCCGTTCG
Source organism: Serratia sp. NPDC078593 (assembly GCF_050268245.1). Lineage (NCBI taxonomy): Bacteria > Pseudomonadati > Pseudomonadota > Gammaproteobacteria > Enterobacterales > Yersiniaceae > Serratia > Serratia sp. NPDC078593. The sequence goes on from NZ_JBNNGK010000002.1 coordinate 387,557, forward strand.
GCATTAAAAAGGAAAATGTATTTCTTGCCATCAGCGGTGCGCTTTCGGTGGTGGTGGTGTTCAGTTTTTACTCGCTGATAGGCAGGCCAATGATTCGCACATTAGCAGAGCAAGCGATGCCCCGCCTGAAAAGTATCCCCGTTTATGGCACACCGCAGTATGCCCGTATATGGCATGAAGTTTCACTGATGTGGATCTGGGTTTTTTTGCTGAAAGCCATCGGTGTTTATCTATTGTCCCAACGTGACGATGTACCCGTTGATGCCATTATTTTCATCTGCGGATGGCCGCTGACATTACTGATGGTGCTATTCAGTTTTTACTGGCCCAAATATCGCTGGACGTCATACCTGCGTGCCGGCGATCGCTAAACCGTATTTCACCGGCCGCCTTGATAGCCGGTTCAACTCACCGTTTCATACGCAGTTAAGATGGGGAATGCCATGAGTCAATTTGAGAACACGTCGATCGTATTGAATAGCCATCCCGCTGGTGCAGCCAGGCTGGAGAACTTCAGGGTTGAAAACAGCCGGGTGGATGAATTACGTCCCGGCGAATTTTTGATCGAAAACCAGTGGTTATCGATAGATCTCTACACCCGGCCACGACTCAATCAAAACACCCGCTATGTGAGCCCGATCAAGCTGGGCGAAGTGATTCAGGGGGAAACGATTGGCGAAGTCGTTGCTTCCAATAGCCCACAATTTAACATTGGTGACCGTGTTTTTACTTTCTCTGGCTGGCAAAAATATTACGTCGGTGATGCGCAAAACTTTACCGTCCATCGTTTACCCCCCACCTCATTGCCGCCTTCTGTTTTTCTTAGTGTGGTCGGCACGCCAGGGCGCTCGGCCTATTTTGGCTTGAACAAAATAGCGCAACCTAAATCGGGAGAGACATTGGTGGTTTCAGCAGCCTCTGGGTCGGTGGGGTCGGTGGTGGGGCAACTGGGTAAGCTGGCTGGCTGTCGCGTGGTGGGATTGGCGGGCAGCGATGAGAAATGCCGCTATGTGGTAGAGGAATTAGGCTTTGATGCGTGCCTGAACTACAAAACGGCCGATCTGAATCGGGATCTCCGTGCCGCATGCCCGCAGGGCATCGACATCTATTTTGAGAACGTTGGCGGTCGTATTTCGATGTTTGTTGCCAAATTGCTCAATGAAGGCGCGAGGGTTCCCATTTGTGGCAATGCGGCGTATTACAACCAAGGCACTCATGTGGATGCATCCAGCCCTGCCGATTTTTTCTCCTCTTTGCCTGATGCGCCCTTAAATCGTTTTTTTCTGGTGACCGAATGGTTCAAGGATTATGCCGAATCGGATGCTTTTCTTCTGGATGCACTAGAGAGAGGCAGTTTGAAATATCGAGAGACGATAACCGATGGGCTGGAGAATACCCCTCAGGCATTCATCGATTTACTGGATGGCAAGCATTTTGGTAAGCAGTTGATCAGATTGTAAATTTAAAACTACCGTACTCTGCTTATTGATAAGCCTGAATGGCGTTTAATCCGTTATGGCGCCATTCAGTTGATTGGAATTAACGATGAAACAGATGAAAAAAATAGCGTTATTACTGATTGTGTTACTGCTATTAGCCGTTTTTTTGTACTGGCTTCTTTATTGGCGCTATTTCCAAACCACGGATAATGCCTATTTACAGGCTGACATTACCCATATTAGTCCGCGCATCAGCGCGGTGGTGGTCAGCTCAACGATTCAGGACAATCATCGCGTAAAAAAAGGCGAAGTGTTAGCGCAACTGGACGACAGAGAGTTTGTGGTCGCGGTAAAAAAAGCCGACGCAACCTTGGCGCAAAGCCAGGCGGCATTAGCCAATGCGCAAGCCGGTTATCAAATGCAGATCAGCACGATAGATGAGTATCGCAGTGATGTCAGTTCGGCGGCAGCCAGTTTGTATAATGCGCGCCAACAGTACCTGCGCTTTCAGTCTTTACAGAAAAAAAACTATGTAGCGCAAGGTGATATGGATAATGCAACCTCAAGTTATAAAGTTGCTGAGGCAAAGTATACGCAAGCGCAGGCCCGTCTGAAAACGCAAAGCGATAAGCTTGCTGTGCAGCAAAGCGAGATTGAACAGAACAAAGCTAACGTGAATCAAGCACAGGCGAATTTGGAGCAGGCCAAATTAACACTGAGTTATACCCGGATTGTTGCCCCGATCGACGGTGTTATCAGTAACCGCAGTTTGCAGGTTGGTATGATGGTGCAAGCGGGGCAAGCGATTGCCAGTATTGTGTCCAGCAACACCCCGTGGATTAACGCTAATTTTAAAGAAACCCAAATGGCACGCATACATAAAGGATTACCCGTCTCGGTGTCTATCGATGCTTATCCGGGGAAAGCGTTTACCGCTAAGGTCGACAGTGTTTCTCCTGCCACCGGGGCAACGTTTGCATTGTTACCCCCAGATAATGCGACCGGAAATTTCACCAAGATCGTTCAACGTGTCCCAGTAAAAATTGTATTTGATCGCCCCGAGCTGCTTGATAGCGGCTTATCTGCGTCTGTTACCATCGACACCCGGGGTTAATTTTGTGCGTAAAATCGTCGATGTAACCTCGGCGTTAGCGGTTTGCCCGGTGAAAACCGGGTAAACCGGCGCGTTGCGCATGTCGAGCGCCGTCGGCTGTGACACGATTATCTTGATTTTGGCATCATCGCTGGCATCATTTTTTTCTTTCCCCCGCCAACTACTTTGCCGCCACGAAAATAGTGCTCATGTTACGCAGCCTGAGTTTGCGCATGGCGCTGTATTTCTGCGAAAAAATGGTCTTAGGATGCGTACCGCGCTTTTCGGCGATGCGCAGTAAACTGTCGCCGCGTAGCAGATTGAAGATGACGTCGCTTTCCGCAGGGCTAAGTTCGCGGGTTTTTTGTACTTTAATACCGCCGGGCGCTTTGCTGTCGAGCAGATTTTGCAACTTTTCTTGCAGTAAATAGAGCGGCTTGCGCGTGGAGACTAACTCAACGGAAATACCTAATACCGACAGCAGTTTCACCACCCGTTCATCTTCGTAAAACACCAGAATCCGCGTTTTGCTGCGATAGTGTTGATGCATGGCGACCAGGCTTTCTACCACGTTGACGCTTTGCTCGAGGTTTTGCGAGGTAAAAATCAGCGCAATGTCGTGTTTTATTATTTTTTCTGCTTTCGAGCCGCCGTGCATAAAGTCAGAAAACAGTCTCAGATCGTAATGGTCATAATGTTTCTTCAGCAGCATAGAAAGCCCGACATAGCTATATTTACACTCACTGATCACAAGGACATTGTTTTTAGGCATAATGGTTGCTACCAAAAATGAGTTAAAAAAATTCAGCTGCAAGAAGTGAGTTTAAATCCATGATGTTGGATTCCTTCCACAACTTTCCCTGTAGTGCGAAATAAGGCATTTCATCCAACCACTTTTTATGGTCAGCGGTTTCAACTCCTTCAACAATAACCTTGTAATTATTAAGGTGGAAAAAGCGCAATAGTGCGCGCATTAGCCCTTCGCCACCGGGTTTATTCATAAAATTCCACAGCAATAAACGATCAAGTTTCACAAAACGAAATTGGCTGTTATAAAGTGCAGAAAAACCGGCATAGCCTGAACCGAAATCATCCAGCCAGAATGAATAGCCGTTCAGCGAGGGATCGCCATGAACTCGATCTTTGACTAAACGCGTTGCATTTTCGCTAACTTCAAAATGAATACAGCGAATAGACTGAATTCTCTCCGCAAATTGGCGACTGGCGAGGGCGTTCAAGGTGTGATCATCGACATTGAGAGTGACGATAACCTGATTATCATTAAACCAAGATTGATATTTTTCTATCAGATTGACTTGTTCCAACAAAATCTCAATACGTATTGCACTGTCTGCATATTGGAAGAATTGTTCAGGAGAAAAGTGTGTGTATTCACTCTCGAAAGTGAAACGTGATAAACACTCGACGGCCAGCAGTTGCCCCGTTCTTCCAAACATCGGTTGGAAAACAAAGTAAATTCCATTATTTTTCGATCTAAAATAACTACTCATTTCCCAATCCTTCGATTGAATTTTAACTTCATGATTTTTTGTTGAAATTTAATTAATCATACGTGATATATAGGTAATATTCTTATTTGAAACGTTGTCTTGGACGATGACCACACTTCATAAAAAGGATGTTCGTCAGACAAGATGCATCAAAAACTAACGGTGAGTTATTAATTGTGCTTGGTTTATTTAATTAGTTGATTTTTGTTGGTTTTTTTCTGTTGTGTCTTGAGTCGATTTTAAAAACACAGATTATTCCCATTCCTTTGAATCGTCAATATCGATCGATGGTAATTCGGCGATAGTTTTTACCTATCAAGGGTGAGGATATGAATGTTATAAACGATTTAACAATAAGTTTCAGCGTGGTTTATATTTCGCCGGCAATGGATTCATCGGGGCTTCATTCCTGACAAGGAGTAGCATCGCTGAATGTACTTAATAGTTGTATTAATTCATCGAGAGTCTAAATATGAAAATCTCTAAATTTTCTGCTGTATTTGCATTGGCTGTAAGCACCGTAACTCTTTCGTCTTTTTCTGCACAAGCGGCTGACGGTACTATTACTTTTAACGGTAAAGTGACTGACCAAACTTGTACTATTAGTACCCCAGGCGGTAAAGACTTTACCGTTACTTTACCAACCGTTTCTGCTGCAACCTTGGCTACGCAAAGTGCAACTGCGGGGCGTACACCATTTGCTATTAATTTGACTCAGTGCTCTAAAGGTCAGGTTGCTACTTATTTCGAACCGGGTTCAACTGTAGATTTCAATACCGGTCGTTTGAATAACCAGGCACAGGCTGATGCAGCAACTAACGTGCAAATTCAACTGTTAGGTAGCAATAATCAGTTCCTGCCAATTCTGGCTGCCACCAATAATGGCGCGCAGGCTAACTCCCAATGGGTTACCGTTGCTAACGAAGGTGATTCTGCCGATCTGAATTACTACGCAGAATATTATGCGACGGCTGCTGCTGGCGCAGGTGATGTAACGACTAACGTGCAATACACCATCATCTACCAATAAGCCATATTCTGAACTGTGGCGGGGAATTTCCCCGCCAATATTCCCTACCTCAGTGATAAAAAATGAAAATGTCATTTAAAAAATACAGTGTATTGCTGATCGCCGTGCTATTTAGCAGCAGCGCTTTTTCCAGCATTATTATTAACGGTACGCGTATTATTTATCCGGGAAAACAGCGGGAAGTCACCGTCCAATTAACCAATAACGGCCAATCGCCCGCATTGGTTCAATCGTGGATCGATGAAGGTAATCCGGAAACTACGCCGGAAAATAGCAAAGCTCCTTTTATTTTAACACCGCCGATCAGCCGCGTTGAGCCGAAAACCGGCCAAGCGTTGCGTGTGTCGTTGACCAGTACGTCGTTGCCACAGCACAAAGAATCCCTGTTTTGGTTGAACGTGCTGGAAATTCCGCCAGCGCCGACCGGAGCGCAAGGTAAAGTGCCGGAAAACTTCCTGCAAGTGGCGTTCCGCACACGTGTGAAGCTGATTTATCGCCCAACAGGGTTGGATGGCGAGGCCAATGATGCCCCGGAAAAACTGCAATGGCGCTTTAGCGGCGCGGGCGTTAGCGTCAAAAATCCAACGCCATTTTATGTGTCATTTACCGAAATCAATGCGCTGGTGAATCAGAAGAAGGTGCCTTTAGCACCGCATGGCGACATGTTGGCTCCCGGTGAAGAAAAAACGCTGGCCTTTTCCGGTAATCATACCGGTATCGCCGATATTGAGTTCACCACCATCAATGATTTTGGCGGCCGTGTTACACGTTCTAAAAATAAACAAAAGTAACTCTTGCAATAGAGCCTCAGGACCCGCTGCATCAGCGGACGGCGGAATGCGTTAAATTTGGTAAAGGAATGCTTAAATATGAAAGAGTTGCCTCTATCAGCCGCCGTGAAGTCGGCATGTTTCAGTTATCTTCCCTTGGTCTTTCAAGCGGTAACCTTGTTGGCGACGCCGATGTTGGCGCGCGCGGCAGCGCCGGCAAACGCCGAGAGACCGGGGGCGCCCGTTGAAGCCACTTTTAATAGCAACTTTTTAATCGGGGGGGCACAAAGCGTCGATCTTTCACGCTTTCGTGATGGTAACCCGGTTCTGGCCGGTAAATATCTGTTGGATATTTATGTTAACGGCGAGTGGAAAGGCGAAAAACACCTTGAGTTTCATAACGTGCCGGGAAAAAACAGTGCAGAAACCTGTTTCTCGCTGCTGGCATTGAACGAATTTGGCGTTGATACCGAAGCGATGAGCCGCGATCCCGCGATAACCCCCGCGACTTGCCAATCGCTTGGGCAGTGGATACCTGAAGCGTATTACCGTTTTGACAACAGTACCCTGCGCCTGGATATCAGTATTCCGCAGGCGGCGTTACGCCGTAGTGCACGAGGATATGTCGACCCAAAATTTTGGGATCGTGGTATTACGGCTGGCAGCCTGTCCTACAATCTCAACGCGTTTAACACGCACAGCACCAGCGGTAGCAATACGCAAGATTCAACCAATGCCTATTTGACGCTTAACGCCGGGGTGAATGTTGCCGGTTGGCAGTTGCGTCATGATTCCAATGTTAACTGGCGTTCGAAGGAAAGTACCCATTGGCAGAACACCGCCACCTACGCCCAGCGCGCGCTGCCTTCCGTACGCGGCATATTGACGTTGGGGGATGCTTACACCAGCGGCGATTTCTTTGATTCTATCGGTTTTCGCGGTGCGCAAATCGCGACTGACGACCGGATGTTGCCCGACTCGTTAAATGGCTATGCTCCCGTGGTGCGCGGTGTGGCGCAGAGTAACGCGTTGGTAGAAATTCGGCAGAACGACCAACTGATTTATCAAACCACGGTGGCCCCCGGTGAGTTTGTCATTAACGATTTATATCCGACCGGTTACGGCGGTGATTTGAATGTGACGGTTAACGAGGCCGATGGCAGCAAGCGCCAGTTCAGTGTGCCTTATTCGTCGGTGGCGCAAATGCTGCGTCCGGGAATTTCACGTTATGCGTTAACGGCAGGCCGAGTACGCGATGATAATTTGAGCAAGAAACCGGAAATGTTCCAGGCGACTTATCAGCGCGGGTTTACCAATATCGTTACCGGTTATACCGGCGTCACGGTGAGCGATGGATACAGTGCCGCGCTACTCGGTAGCGCGGTAGCTACGCCGGTGGGGGCCTTTGCGCTGGACGTAACGCAAGCGAATACCCGTCTGAAACAGGGCAGTTTGTCCGGGCAGAGTTACAAACTCAGCTACAGCAAACTGATGACCGAAACGAATACTAACTTCACCATTGCGGCTTACCGCTATTCCACTTCCGGTTATTTATCACTGCGTGATGCGCTGTATTCGCGTGATAACGAGCGTAAAGGTCTGAGCGCTGATGCGGTAAATCGTCAGCGGAGTGAATACCAACTCACCTTGAATCAGGGGTTGGGTGAGCGTTTGGGATCGCTATATATCACCGGTTCTGTGCGTGATTACTGGAACCGGAGCGGCACGACCAAGCAGTATCAGGTGGGGTACAACAATTTCTTTGGCCGTGTGACTTATGGGCTTTCTGCCATGCGTACCAGCGATGCCAATAATCACGACGAGACGCGTTATTACCTGAACCTTTCCGTGCCATTCAGCGTCGGCTCACAAACCTTGAGCCTGAACAGTTCGCTGGGCTATAGCGGTAAAGATTACGACAGTAGCCGCATTGGTGTTAACGGCTCGACCGGGGAAGACAACAACATCAGTTACAGCGCAACGCTGGCTAACGATCGCACCGGGGGCACCAATACCAGCGTCAACGGCGAATATCGTAGCCGTTTCTCTACGCTGAATGGTTCATACAGCTATGGCAAAGACTACCGTCAATCCTCGCTTGGGGCATCGGGCAGCATTGTGGCCCACAGCGGAGGTGTCACCATGACGCCACAGCGCGGGCAAACCATGGTACTGGTCGAAGCGCCAGATGCGGCCGGTGCCATTGTCACCAATTCGCCGGGGGTGCGCATTGATAATAACGGTTATGCGGTGGTGCCTTATGTGGCGCCATACCGTATGACTAACGTAACGCTCGATCCTAGTGGTATGTCGCGCGATGTTGAGTTGGAAAGCAGCAGCCAGCAGGTTGCACCGTATGCCGGAGCCATTGCCAAGCTGACGTTTAAAACCACTAAAGGTCAGGTCGTCATCATTCATGCGCTGGGGCCTGATGGCAATGCGTTGCCGTTTGGTGCCGATGTCCTGGATTCGCGTCAGCAGACGATTGGGTTTGTTGGCCAAGGTAGCCGCATTTACCTGCGTACCGAGATGATGAACGGCGTATTGCAGGTGAAGTGGGGAACGTTGCCAACACAGCAATGTACTGTCAATTACAGTGCGAAACCGCAAAACGGCAGTGATTACGTGATTAATGAGGCGAGTTGCAAATGATCAAGTTAACGCGAGTTTTTCCGCTGAATAAGACCGCAAAACGCCTGGCTCTATTCGGTCTGTTGATGGTGTCTGGGCAGACGGCGTTTGCCGCCTGTTACGTCAATAACGGTTATCGGGCGCAGGTGATTAACATGAAGTTGGGGCGGGTATTGGTCACCCCCGACAAACAGGTAGGGGATACGCTGGTAACAGGCCAGTTCCCGATCAATGCCGTGAGCAGTATCGGTCGCTGTTATAACGGTGGTTCGGCAATTGGCACCATTATGCAGGGGAGCCGCACTAATTTTACCAATGTATGGAGCACCAATATCCCGGGGATCGGTATTCGCCTTTATCGTGAAGCTGGGTCAGTGAGTAACTACTATCCGCATACCTTGGCACTGCGTGGCAACACGACCGTCAACCTTAATGGCGGTTATTTCAAGATCGACATTGTTAAAACGGCGGCGCAAACCGGCACCGGGCAACTGACCACTGGGCTGTATACCAATTACTATATGAATGGATCCGGCCCAGGGCTACCTTTGTTGCAATCGATAGTGGATGCTAACAGCCTGACGATCGTCACCTCGACGTGTAACGTGGAGGCCGGCTCTAAGAATAAAGTGGTCGATTTAGACACGGTGACCGCCGCATCATTTGGTGGCGTGGGATCGACGCAGGGTGAAAAAGCGTTCGATATCCGGATTAACTGCGTGGGAGGTGTCGGGGAAGATTTGCTGCCGGGTAATACTGGGCAGGGGATTGTGAACGTGCGCTTCAATTACGATCAGGATGCGTCAAATGCGCCAGGGGTGCTTAAATCGCAACCGGGGGCCAATGTGGCTTCGGGGGTTGGTGTACAGTTACTGACGGGCAATACCACACAGCCGATTAAAAATGGTGAAGCGGTGTACGCCGGGCGAACGGTAGCGAATCAGGCCAATACTCTTACGCTGCCTTTAAAGGCGCGCTATTACCGAACGGGAACGACCGTCAAAGGCGGTAACATTAAATCGATGGCGACGTTTACTATCGAGTACAACTGACGGCGCAGCATGCCTTTGGCCAATTTTGTGATGGAATTGGCCACTCAGATTGCGCTCCCTCCCTCCGGATATCAGACGGCATTCGCTGATACGCCTGTTCTGCATTACGCGCGGTTAACCGCGCTTATCCCAACCAACTCATCGCGTTGCAGCAAAATTGGCTTGTTCGCAGCGGTGAACCCGATCAATGTTGACCGATCCAAGGATGACACTTGCCGTTAGCGCATTTTTTAGCCGACAGTAATGGCAGATTAGCGGAATCGTGATGAGGTTGATGCATTGGCGCGAGCGAGTGTGACGCCGTATCGGTTACCTCCCAACGCGTCATGCGGCGATAGACAGCAGGTGTTTTACCGAACTGCTTTTTAAACGCGCGTGAAAATGAAGGCTGGGAATCAAAATGGTATTGCAGCGCGATGTCCAGAATCGAGCGAGGGGTGGCGCGTAATGCCTGCGCGGCTTTGGACAAACGGCGTTCGCGAATGTAACTGCCTAAGGCATGTCCAGTGGTGCTGCGGAACATGCGTTGCAGATGCCATTTGGAGTAGCCTGATTTCGCCGCTACGTTATCTAATAACAAGGGTTGATCCAGATGGGTTTCAATCCAATCGAGCAAATCGTGAATGATGTTGGCGTGATCCATTATTTACATTCTCCCGCAGATACGGCATTCAAATCGCAGTAGATAACGCTAATTATCCAAGTTCGTTCTTTGATAATAGGGGGCTAATTGTGATTATGCAAGAGCAAACTTGGTAAATGATGGTGGCGAAAAATGCTCCGCTCGCGGCAGGGAAATAAAACAGCGGTGCAGGCAATCAAAAGGAAAAAGGATCCAACCTCTTAACCATGAACTACAGTTTTGAATAATCTACAGACAAACTGGAGGGGGATTGAGGTTGGCGAACATTTTGGTTAGATATTTGACTATCAAAGCGGCAGCCAGAAGAGATAAAAAGAGGAATATTCAGTAATACACATTGTTTGTAGAAGCCTACAAACGCGTATGGGCTCTGCGGAAGGACGCCGAACGTATCGAATCAATAGGACTGGAAAAACATTAAAGCGATAGCCCGTTTTAAGTTAACCACGACATTCTTTCGGATAGCTAATAATGAATGATTCAACGCAGCATCATTGTAAGGTGGTATCAGATCAACAGTGGTCGCTAAGCTCGTTTACAGAATTCTATGAGCGTGTTTTGGGTCCTCGGCTCTACAAGCCGTACGGAGAACTCCTTGTCAGGGAGATTCGAAACGATATCGACATGGCGGCACCGCCGACTCGTATCCTTGAGGTGGCTTGCGGGACGGGTCGTATCACCACTTACCTCTACAATAACCTGGCCAAACCCCTCAACATCCAGCTTATCGCTACTGATTTGTCGAAGATCGCGATCGATGTGGCTCAAAGCGTGCTTAGTGACGATCTTGTACGTAATGTTACCTTCCAGGCAGACGTGGATATGGCGGACATGCCCTTCGCAGACGACAGTTTCGATATGATCGTTTGTGGTTTTGGACTGATGTTTCCGCCCGACAAGGCTCGGGTGGCGCGTGAGTTTAAACGGGTGCTGCGCCCCGGTGGGACAATCTACGGCACCGTTTTTCAGTACAATGAGTTGTTTGATTTGGCACGACGCGAATCGCAAAAGCTCTTTGGAACACCTTCTGCGATCATGGATGCGGCTCTTAGCCTGAGTGACCACGCCCCCATCACTCGCGCTTTCGCCCTCGAGGGGCTTTGCCAACGTGTCGATGACATTGTGACGTTGCATCCTCTTTTGTTTCATCTTAACGACGATGACACGCGCGAATTCCTGTTCAATGCCTGCATTCTGTTAGAAGAGTTCAACCAATGTGATAGCCCCACCCGAGAGGCGCTGCTGGATGTGATGCTGCATGAGTTTCACGCGCAAGTACCTGATAGAAATTATCAGGTAAAAGCCTGGCTTGTGCGTGGGCAGGTGGATAAGGAAATCAAAGCGTCTGCCAGACCAAGCCCACCGCCAGAGTTCTCAGAACTTAGCGCGTTTTATCAATTTTCACCGGAAACGTTCGTGAACCGCGAAGATTGGCCGTGCTTGCTACAGAATTCTCCGCAGTTGCAGTGTTACCAAACAATGCGGCAATCATTTCTCGCGGAACATCCCGCGTACGCGGAGGACAAGGTAGAAGCACTTCGGCAAAGCAACTTCTCGCGTTTGGATGCTAACCGGATGATTTACCTGGATCATGTTGGTGGGACCTTGGCACCGCACTGCCTTATTGAAGAGGATTATCAGATGCTCAAGAGCACCATCTTCGGTAATCCGCATAGTGGATCTCAGTCTTCGAAAGAAACTTATGAGCAGGCGAGGCAGGCAATTTATCGTTTCTTTCAGTGTTCACCGGACGAGTATGAAATAATATTTACCGCCAACGCCAGCAGCGCCATTCGGCTGGTCGCGGAGTCTTTTCCTTTCGAGAGTGGCTCGGAGGTCCTGCTCACTAAGGACAACCATACCTCAGTCCACGGGCTCCGGGAATATGCCAAAGCCAAAGATGCCTTGGTGAAATATATTCCCCTCGACCAAAACCTCGAGATTCTTGACAGCGCAATGCAACGCGCGTTAGACAATTTGGCCTCTGGCTATATGCACCTGCTGGCGTATCCTGCGCAGTCTAATGCGACAGGCATCAAACATGATTTGAAATGGATTCAGGCCGCACAAAAGCGGGGCGCGATGGTGCTGTTGGATGCCGCGGCGTTTGTTCCGCAGTCCCGACTGGATTACTCCGTTCATCGGCCGGACTTCGTTGCGATCTCCTTTTACAAGATGTTCGGCTATCCGACGGGCTCCGGATGCCTTATCGCCAAAAGGTCCTCGCTGCGTAAGCTGACTCCTCACTCATTTGCCGGTGGCGCAGTATGTTACTACTCGGGCCCGTGGTCCCCCACTGAGCGGTTGTTGTACCATGATGATGGTCGGCGATTCGAGGTCGGCACACCAAACTACGCATCATTTTATGCGATCGCCCAAGGATTTCAGTTCCTTTCTCGCTGGGGGCTGGAGGAGATCAGGGTAAGTTCAACCGCACTGGCCAGATGGCTTGAGCTAAAACTGTCAGAACTTCGCCATAGCACGATGCTTGAAACCCCACTTTGTCAGGTGTATGGGCTGTCGGTTGAGAAAAAAGGGGCAACAGTCATGCTGAACTTTTTCGATTGCTATAACGCTATCTTTCCACATGATCTCGTGAAGCGAGTTTTAGAACGCTTTGGCATCATCGTGCGTAACGGATGTTTCTGCAATCTGGGAGCGGTTCAGCAAGCGACATATACCACCGCCGGTGTGGAGCACTGTGAGCTTGATAAGACGGAAAAGATCCTTGACTGCAAAGCCTTCGATGACAAGATTCTCAACAAAGGGAATTGTGGGGCGATTCGTGTTTCTTTTGGTCTCGGCTCAAACTTCCGCGATGTTTACTGCTTTTACCTCTGTGCAAAGGGGCTGTTGAATACAGAGGCGGCAGGGCTTGAGGCCGCGTTGTAGTGGATGACTCGTTCAAGGCAGACCATTGCTTTCCATTCATCGCCGCTAAAACGGGGAGCGATTGATTCAATGAACCCGATCGCCAATCGGAAATGCCTCCTGCGCACAGAACGAATCTCTTAATCTACAACGCGTTCCCAATAAAATGCATAAAAAATGCCGCTCAGTCTACACTGAGCGGCATTAAGCAGACGGCGGTTTGAGAGGCTAAAACCTAGAGGGCTTCTGGTTTGACCTCGATGTAATTGAGTTGCAGTACATCGCTGGTGTAACGACGGATCTTATTGGTCATTTCCACGTTACCGTTCAGTTTAGTGCCATAAGATGGAACAATTTCTTTTAGCTTCGCCTGCCATTCTGGTGTGGCAAGTTTATCTTTAAATACTTTTTCCATCAGGTGGAGCATGATCGGCGCGGCGGTAGAGGCACCTGGCGAAGCACCGAGCAGAGCAGCAATGCTGCCATCCTGCGAACTGACCACTTCCGTACCGAATTGCAGTACACCGCCTTTTTCTGCGTCTTTCTTAATGATCTGAACGCGTTGACCGGCTTGCCACAGCGTCCAGTCTTGCTGATTAGCGTCTGGGTAATATTCTTTCAGTGCCGCAAAACGATCGTCTTCGCTCATCATCAACTGACCGAGCAGATACTTCACTAGATCGAAGTTATCCATCCCAACGTGGGTCATTGGCATCAGGTTCGAGGTGTTCATCGACATCACCAGATCAAACAATGAACCGTTTTTCAGGAATTTGCTAGAGAACGTGGCGAAGGGGCCGAACAGCAGTACGCGTTTGCCGTCCAACATGCGGGTGTCCAGATGCGGCACCGACATTGGCGGTGAACCGACGCTGGCCAAACCGTAAACTTTTGCCAGGTGTTGATTGGCTACGTCAGGATTGCTGGCGACTAGGAACTGGCCGCCAACCGGGAAGCCACCATAGCCGTCGGCTTCAGGAATGCCCGACTTTTGCAGCAGATGCAGTGCGGCACCGCCGGCACCAATAAAGACGAACTTGGCATTAACGGTAGTTTCTTTCTCGTCGTTATTGAGATCGGCAACGGTTACGGCCCACGAGTTGTCAGGATTGCGTTTGATATCGCGTACTTCATGACCCAAGCTAAGGGTGAAGTTCTTGTCTTTTGACAGAGAATTCACCAATTGGTTAGTGATCACGCCGAAATTGACATCGGTGCCGAGTGGCATACGGGTTGCGGCAATTTTCTGAGCGGGATCGCGGCCATTCATTGCCAGCGGTGCCCATTGTTTGATTTGCTCAGGATCTTCAGAGTATTCCATGCCACGGAATAGGGTGCTGTGTTGCAGTGCAGCATAGCGTTTGCGCAGGAAATTGATGTTGCCATCACCCCAAACAAAGCTCATGTGCGGCACATTGTTAATAAACGATTTTGGCTCGCCGAGGACGTTATTCTTGACCTGATACGCCCAGAACTGACGGGAAATCTCGAAGGATTCGTTGACGACGACGGCTTTGCTGATGTCAATCGTGCCGTCTTTTTTTTCCGGCGTATAGTTCATTTCGCAAAATGCTGAGTGGCCGGTGCCGGCATTATTCCAGCCGTTGGAGCTTTCTTCTGCGACGCCATTCATGCGTTCAACCATCTCGATGGTCCAGTTGGGCTCCAACTCACGAAGATAGGTTCCCAGCGTAGCGCTCATGATACCGCCACCGATGAGTACCACATCAACGTTTTTTTGTTCTGCCGCGATGGTGTGTTGGCTGAGGCCAAACAGATTAAGACAGAAAAACAGGACGAGTAATTTTCTCATTACATTAAATCTCTTGTGTGTAAATTCTACTCATTTGCAGGTGAAAGAATTTATCGGGAATTACCCTGAAATAAGTGAAATAGCGATGAATTCCGGCGGTCGAAATAGCGAATAAACCTTTTTTGTTAATAGGGTGGTTAACAAAAAGTAGTCTGTACCCATCATGCTTGACGTGGTTGCAGGGCTAGCCATCACCCTTTATCCCGGTTGCACAGCAACGCGTTGCTTGCGGGAAAATCCAGATGTTGCCTTACTGCAATGTCTATTGTTGGGAACTATTTGCCACGATGCTGGAGATTAATTGTGCAATTCACGTTTACTGAAGACGTATTATTGTTTGCTGAAATGTTAAAAACTACTTTTGTAACTAAATAAAGTGTTAATTTAACAGAAACTATACCCAAGATAATTCGAGTTGCTTGTTAGCGGCAACTGAATGAATCCCTGAGAGTAAAGGTGACTCTGTGACGAGGGAGAAAAAAGGCAGCCAATACCCAAGCAACGTGAAGTATGAAGGGGATATAGGGTTATTTGAATGGCGTTGAACTATTTAACAGCTCGTTTTTACCGAACGCAATACTGTTTTGGATGCAAATAGCCAAGTGAATAGGATCACTCTATATATTCCTGTTTAATGACCCCATCTCAGATGCTTGTAAAGCAACAGGGTTGCAGGTAACACGGCTAAATACCGGTAATGGCCGACGAACAGCGTCGCTGAGGGCATTGGTGCAGGGGGGCGCGATGGGGCGGCGTGATGATAAACCACAACAGCCCGCTATACCCTAAATAATGCGAATTGCAGGAAGGCGGCAAGCAAGTGAACCCCGATGAGCTGACTCTGGTAAGTGATTCGGGTGAACAAGCGCAGCCAACACACAGGCAACTTGAAGATTAACGGGTATATACGCGGGCCGAAGCGAGACGCCATTACTTGCGGGTAATAATTTTGCCCAGCACAAATCCTGCACCGGCAGCAATCAAGAGCGCAGCCAGCGGGGATGATTTAGTGTGATCTTTGACTGACTCAATCATGTCGTCCACGGTATACGCGCCGCGCGCGAGTTGTTTGCGCACTTTACCTTTAAACTCATGCTCAGGCTGGTCAAAGGTCTTGCCAAGCTGCTCCTGCCCTGCGCCGATGGCCTCGTCAATTTTGTCATTAGCCTTATCGAACATATTGCCTCCTTGGTTGAAATCAGCCTTTAACAGGCACAGTTTTAAAGGTAGTTGAGATTGCTGCATCGTGCATGAGTAAAATGTATTCAAGTATTGCGAAGCTGACGGTATTTTTAGCTTAATCAGTATGTTTGAGCAGAAGATGTTCTAAAACTTGGCGATAACGCTGTAACACAATGGGATCGGACTCTGTTTCTAACTTATTAATTAGCCGTGCTACTAACGTTTTTTGAGAAACCGGTTGCCCATCACGTATCATTTCTTGCACTACTATCGATAAGGTTTCCGACCCCGTGCTGATGCCGCTTGCCGCGACATTGAAGTAATCAGTGATATCTTTGGCTGTTTGTTGAGCGCGGTTGTGCATGATCGTTCTCCAGAATGGGTGAGTCTTCACACGCCGTAGTGAGAAACGAGCCGAAGCGGCAAAGAGAAATAAAGCCGCGGGCGGCAGAAAGGGATAATGCCCCCCAGCGGCGATGCAACGGCATCTTTCGCGATCAGGATGTGGCAATCCTTGCAATAAACTTATACATCAATTCATCATTTGTACAATATTTAGGGCGTATTTAATGCGATGAGTGGCGCTCACTAGCGGGTTTACGCACTCTAGGCTGGCGTTTGCTGGCCGTGTTGCTGCGGTATATCAACACCAAGGCTATCGCCAGACAGGCCAGTGCCAAAGCGCGATGGGCTGAGAAGGGGATTTGATCGTTGCCCAGCCAGCCAAAACTGTCGATGAGGACGCTCATGGTTAATTGGCCAAAAATGGCCGCCACGGTTGCGGCTGCCGTGCCGACCCGCTGTACCGCCACCACCATGATGATAATGTAAGGCACGCCGAACATTGCCCCCAGTAATTGCCACTTTGGTACGCTGAGCAGGGTGGCGCTCATGGGTTCCGCGAAGAACAAAATTAGCAAGGCGGTGACCACTGCACCCAGGAAAAAGGTCAGGAAGGCGCTTTTTAACACCCCCACGTTTTGCCCCAATCGTCCATTAATCGCCGCCTGCATGCTTAATACGGCCCCCGCTAATACTGCCAAAATAATCATTATCAGAGTCATACATTACCACCTGCAATCAATGCTAACGCCGCGAGGATGAACACCAAGGCCAGCGTTCGTTTAGCGTCTACCCGACGTGCCGTCGAGCCAAACCAACCAAAATGATCGATCAGCAGGCTTTTGCCCACTTGCCCAGCCAAAATCGCGATCATGGTCATTGCGATACCAATAGTCGGGGTGGCTAACGTCAATACCACCACGTACATCGGCCCCAGGATGCCGCCCAACAACTGCCAACCAGGTTGTGCCAGATAGCTGGGTGCCGAGCGAGGGCTAAAGAAAATAACCAGTAACAGAGAAAGCACCGCGCCGACGCCGAAAATGCTGAACGTCGCCCATAAATGACCGACTTCACTGCCTAACGGCCCAAGTAGCCCGGCCTCCAGCGAAAGCCCCATACCGCCCAATACCACCAGCGCGATCGGTAAAATATTCATCATTGCTGCTCCAAAAAATCCAGTCGCACACTCTAGGTTGTTGCAGTGCTGCGAAAAACAGCATAATAATAGAAACACCTTTGCGAGATTTGCACAGATGGAAAATTTGCAGCAGATTACTATTCGAACGTTAAAATTGTTCGTAGCCGTTATTGAGTTGGGTAATTTCTCGGAAGTGGCGCGCCGTGCAGGGATAGCGGCATCATCGGTATCACGCGTGGTGCAGCAGCTGGAAAATGCGTTGCAGACGCAACTGCTTTATCGCAATACGCGAGCGGTGGTACCGACCGAAGCGGGGCGGTTATTTGCCCGTTATGCGCGTTCGGTGCTTGATAATATCAACGAAGCGCAGGCGGAATTGCAAGAGCGGGAGCGTGAGCCCAGCGGGGTAGTGCGGCTCAATGCGCCCGTGGTATTTGGTCAACGGCATATTGCGCCGTGGCTAAGTGAACTGGCGGCACGCTTTCCAGCATTAAATATTGAACTGGTACAAACCGATGATTTTATCGATCCCCATCGTGATGCCACCGATCTGATCTTTCGTATTGGTGTACTTAATGATTCAAACTTCCATGCGCGGGTATTTGCCAGCCCCAAATTTTATTTGGCAGCAAGCCCGGCTTATCTGGCGCGTTCGCCGGCGCTGCGGCAGCCGAGCGATCTGAACCAGCATAATTGCTTAGTGTATCGCGGCTTTACCGGTGCGCAGCGCTGGTTTTTCCTCGATCGAGATAACCGCTGGCAACCTTACTCTTTCAGCGGTTCGTTAGTTTCTAATAATGCGGAAACCTTAGTGACCGCCGCATTAAATGGGATGGGATTGGTGGTGTTTCCCGATTGGTTGATTGGTGAGGCGCTGAAAAGGGGAGCGTTAGTGCATGCCTTACCGGATTATGCGGTATCCACCACGCTAGAACCTCAGGCGATTGCCGCGATTTACCCGAATGCACGCCGACCGCCGCTAAAAGTGCGCGCGGTGATCGACTTCTTCGTTGAGAAATATGGTTCGCCGGTGTATTGGCAGTATGAATGATAGACGGTGCGGAATAACGTGGTGGCGGCGGGAATGGCTGATAAATCCAGATATCCCGGCGCTTAGCGCAAATCTTCACCGAAACTTCGCACGATCTCTGTGTTGCGTTATGGCATAATGCGCGCCAAATCACATTCCCAATGAAGAGCGAGCGTTGTGTTAAGTACTAACAACATCACTATGCAGTTTGGCAGTAAGCCGCTGTTTGAAAACATTTCCGTTAAGTTCGGCGGCGGTAACCGCTATGGTTTGATCGGAGCCAATGGCTGCGGTAAATCCACCTTTATGAAAATCCTGGGCGGCGATCTGGTACCGAGCGGTGGCAACGTGTTCCTCGATCCCAATGAACGCTTGGGTAAACTGCGTCAGGATCAATTCGCTTTTGAGCAATTCAGCGTGTTGGATACGGTCATCATGGGCCACACTGAGTTGTGGGCGGTGAAAGAAGAACGTGACCGTATCTACGCTTTGGCTGAAATGAGCGAAGAAGATGGCTACAAGGTCGCCGATCTGGAAGTTGAATACGGTGAAATGGATGGTTACACCGCGGAAGCGCGTGCCGGTGAATTACTGCTGGGGGTAGGGATTCCCGTTGAGCAGCATTATGGCCCGATGAGCGAAATCGCGCCGGGTTTCAAACTGCGTGTGCTGTTGGCGCAGGCGCTGTTCTCCGATCCTGAAATTCTGTTGCTCGACGAACCGACCAACAACCTGGACATCGATACGATTCGTTGGCTGGAGCAGGTGCTAAACGAACGTAACAGCACCATGATCATCATTTCGCACGACCGTCACTTCCTGAATATGGTGTGTACGCACATGGCTGACTTGGATTACGGCGAGCTGCGCGTTTATCCGGGCAACTACGACGAATACATGACGGCCGCCACCCAGGCACGTGAACGCCTGATGGCCGATAACGCGAAGAAGAAGGCACAAATTAGCGAACTGCAATCGTTCGTTAGCCGCTTTAGCGCCAACGCGTCTAAATCCAAACAGGCGACCTCACGCGCCCGTCAGATCGACAAGATCCAGTTGGAAGAAGTGAAAGCCTCTAGCCGTCAGAACCCGTTCATCCGTTTTGAGCAGGACAAGAAATTGTTCCGCAACGCGTTGGAAGTGGAAGCACTGACCAAAGGTTTCGACAATGGTCCGTTGTTCAGCAAGCTTAATCTGATGGTTGAAGTGGGCGAAAAGGTTGCAGTACTCGGCCCGAACGGTATCGGTAAATCAACCCTGCTTAAAACGCTGGTGGGTGATGCGCAGCCGGACAGCGGCACGGTGAAGTGGTCAGAAAACGCGCGTATTGGTTACTACGCACAGGATCACGAATATGAGTTCGATGACACCCTGACGGTTTTCGACTGGATGAGCCAGTGGAAACAGGAAAAAGACGATGAGCAGGCGGTTCGTAGCGTATTGGGCCGTTTGTTGTTCAGCCAGGATGACATCAAAAAGAAAGTGAAGGTGCTGTCGGGTGGGGAAAAGGGCCGTATGTTGTTCGGTAAGCTGATGATGATGCGCCCTAACATCCTGATTATGGATGAACCGACCAACCACATGGATATGGAATCTATCGAGTCGCTGAACATGGCATTGGAAATGTACGAAGGTACGCTGATCTTTGTTTCTCACGACCGCGAGTTCGTCAGTTCATTGGCTACCCGTATTTTGGAGATGACACCAAACAAGGTGATCGACTTTAGCGGTAACTACGAAGATTATCTGCGTAGCCAAGGGATTCAGTAACGTTAATCAGACGTCCAAGGGCGAGTGTATTCTCGCCCTTTTTAGTTCCGCTACTTTGCGCCGCATATCTCACATTGCGGATCTTTCGGCAATTTCATTTCCCGAAATTGCATCGACATCGCATCGAACATCAATAGCTTGCCGCTGAGCGGCTGGCCGTAATTTGCCAACAGCTTAATCGCCTCCATCGCCTGTAAGGTGCCAATGGTGCCGACCAGCGGTGCCATCACGCCCGCCTCAACGCAGGTGAGGGCATTATCACCGAATAACCGGCTCAGGCAGCGGTAGCATGGCTCACCGGGTTGATAGGTAAAGACGCTGAGCTGGCCTTCCATGCGGATGGCTGCGCCAGAAACCAGCGGTTTGCTTTGCGCATGGCATAACCGGTTCAGTTGATCGCGTGTCGTGACGTTGTCGGTACAATCAAGCACCACATCGCAGGTGGCAATCAAGGCCGCCATTTGCCGATCGTCTAATTGCCGATCAACGCTATCAACCTGTACGTGCGGATTGATGTCAGCGAGCGCTAACTGCGCCGACGCCACTTTGCTCATGCCAATGCGTGGCTCAGTATGCAGAATTTGGCGCTGTAAGTTAGAAAGCGCAACGGTATCGAAATCAACCAACGTCAAGCGCCCGACGCCAGCCGCAGCCAGATAGGGTGCGACTGCACAACCTAACCCGCCGAGGCCAATCACTAACGCATGTGCGGCTTTTAGCTTTTCCTGCCCGTCAAAGTCAAAACCGCGTAGGACAATTTGGCGGTTATAGCGCAACGCTTCGGCATCGGTTAATTCCGGCAACATCTTCAGCTCCTCAACAGCGCATTAAACGGTTCAATCTCGACCATTTCACCGGCGGCCACTACGCCACGTTCCCGCTCAAGTACGATAAAGCAGTTTCCTTGGCTGAATGAACTGAACACATGTGAACCTTGGTGACCGGTGGTGCTGACTTCGAGCTCGCCTTGCGCATTGCTGCCGAACACGCCACGCTGGAAGTCGAGGCGGCCCGGTGATTTTTTAAACGGTGTTAATGCGCGTGCGCGCAGGCGTGGTGGCATGCGCCATTCGCTGTGACCGGCCAGTTTTGCCAACAGTGGTTGCACCAATTGATAGAAGGTCAAAGCGGCAGACACGGGGTTGCCCGGCAGGCCACAGAACCAAGCGTGCTGCAATTTGCCAAAAGCAAAGGGTTTGCCTGGTTTGATCGCCAGCTTCCAGAAGCTCACATCTCCCAGCTCATCGAGCATTTGCTTAGTGTAATCCGCTTCCCCTACCGATACGCCGCCGCTGCTGATCACCACGTCCGCGTTGCGGTCTGCCTGCTCGAACGCGCTACGCAGCGCTGCCTGATCGTCACGAATAATCCCCAAATCGATCACGTCGCAGCCCAGTTGTTCCAACATCAGACGAACGGCGAACCGGTTGGTGTCGTAAATTTGTCCGTCCTGTAATGGCTGGCCGACCGGTTGCAGTTCATCGCCGGTGGAGAACAGCGCGACCTTCAGTTTGCGCATCACGCGTACTTCGGCGATGCCTAAGGAGGCCAGCAGGGGAAGCTGTGCCGCGCCCAGTTTTATCCCAGCAGGCAGCACGCTGGCGCCTTGTTGAATATCTTCTCCGGCTAAACGGATGTTCTGCCCGGCGTGCACCACCGCATTAAAGCGAACGCCAGCTTCACTGACTTCCGCCTGTTCCTGCATGATTACGGCTTCCGTCCCCGGCGGTACGGGGGCACCGGTCATGATGCGAATGCAACTGTTCGCAGGCCAGCTATCATGGAAGGGAGCTCCGGCAAACGCTTTACCGGCGATCGGCAACGGCGCATTGGCATTTAGCTCACTGATGCGTACCGCGTAACCATCCATCGCTGAGTTGGCGAAAGGGGGGACATCAAGGGGCGAAATGACCGGCGCGGCAGTGATGCGGCCAGCGGCTTCATTCAGCGCCACGGATTCAGTATTGGCCAACGGCGTAACCTGGCTAAGCATCTTGTCCAGTGCTTGCTCAAGAGAGATAAGGTCGGAAGTAGAGCAATGATCCATAAGGAAAACTCCGTAATCAGAATGCGCGAAGCATAACGGCAAAGTGAGGGTATTATGGCAGATATCCCCACGCGGGAGAATGCGCCAGCCTGCTTTCTGCATCTGGCTATGCACTTCAAGTCGCCGTATCCTGATCATTGAGCATGAATACTGCTAACACGCAGGCAGCGTTAACGATGACGTGCAGACAGGTAACCAAACAAAGGAGCGCGGTGATGCACCAACAAGTCTTGGACTTCTGGTTTGAGGAAATTGATCCCGAAATGTGGTTCAAAAAAGACGATGATTTTGACCGTCAACTGCATACGCGCTTTGGCGAGCTGTGGCAGTCGGCGGCATGGGGGGAACTGGCGCATTGGCGTATCACCATTGCGGGGCGGTTAGCCGAAATTATCGTGCTCGATCAGTTCAGTCGCAATCTATTTCGCGGGACGCCACGCTCTTTTTCCTGTGACGGCATGGCGTTGGTGCTGGCGCAGGAGGCAGTACGCAGCGGTGAGAGTGGGCAACTTAGTCCAGAGCAGCGCGGTTTTCTGTATTTGCCGTTCATGCATTCGGAATCAGCGGTGATTCATCAGCAGGCGGTGGAACTGTATCAGGCATTAAATAATGGCGATCAATTGGATTACGAATTACGCCATAAGGCGATTATCGATCGCTTTGGGCGTTATCCGCATCGCAATGCGATATTAGGGCGAACCAGTACGGCGGAGGAAGAGGCGTTTTTACAGCAGCCAGGCTCTGGTTTCTAACCGGGTCGGTATTGTCGGCCACCACGAGGGTGAAAAAGGAGCGGGCGCATTTGGCTGCGCCCGTAGTTTTCATTAACGGAACAGATGTTCGGCGTGGAAGTGCAAATGATCTTCGATAAAGGTCGCAATGGTGAAGTAGCTGTGATCGTACCCAGGCTGGATGCGTAACGTCAGTGGCCAATCACGTTGCCGCGCCAGTTCGGCCAGTTTCGCCGGTTGTAGTTGATCCGCCAAAAATTGATCGTCGTCCCCCTGATCTATCAGTACCGGCATTTTTTCCGCGCCGGTGGCGAGCAGGTGGCAACTGTCATACGGCAACCACTGGCTTTCATCGCTGCCAAGATACGTGGTGAACGCTTTGCGCCCCCACGGAACCTGGCAAGGGTTCACGATCGGTGCAAATGCTGATACCGAACGATAACGCTGCGGGTTACGGAACGCCATCACCAAGGCGCCGTGGCCGCCCATCGAGTGGCCCAATATTGATTGACGATCGCTGACGCTGAAATGTTGATTGATCAACGCGGGCAGTTCGTCGCTGATGTAGTCATACATACGAAAGTGTTGATCCCACGGTGCCTGCGTCGCGTTGAGATAAAATCCAGCACCTTGGCCAAGATCGTATCCTTCATCATCCGGCACTTGCTCACCGCGCGGGCTGGTATCGGGCATCACCAAGACCAACCCTAGCTCGGCTGCGATGCGTTGCGCCCCGGCTTTCAGCGTGAAGTTCTCATCATTGCAGGTTAGCCCCGATAACCAATACAACACCGGCGGTGGATTATCATCACGCGGTGGTGGCAGGTAGATGCTGAAAGTCATCGCGCAATTCAGGCTCTGCGCCGCGTGGCGATAACGCTGTTGCCAGCCGCCAAACATGCGGTGTTCTTCAAGAAGCTCAAGTGACGTGCTCATGCCTGCTTTGACTCCCTGCTTATTTTTTATCGAAATGAATCACGGAACGGATCGATTTACCCGCGTGCATGAGATCGAACGCGTCGTTAATCTGCTCCAGACCCATGGTGTGGGTGATGAAATCGTTAAGCGCAAATTCGCCATCCAAATAGCGTTGGACAATGCCCGGCAGTTGCGAACGGCCCTTCACGCCGCCGAAAGCGGAACCACGCCAGACGCGCCCGGTTACCAATTGGAATGGACGGGTAGAGATTTCTTCGCCAGCGCCAGCGACGCCGATGATCACGGATTCGCCCCAACCCTTGTGGCAGCATTCCAGTGCAGAACGCATCACATTGACATTGCCGATGCATTCAAACGAGAAGTCCACACCGCCGTCGGTCAGTTCGACAATCACCTCTTGAATCGGCTTGTCGTAGTCTTTCGGGTTGATCAGATCGGTTGCACCGAGCTTGCGCGCCAGATCGAATTTGCTGGTATTGATATCCACGCCGATGATGCGGCTGGCACCGGCCATTTGCGCGCCAATAATCGCCGACAGACCAATGCCACCGAGACCGAAAATGGCGACGGTGTCGCCTGCTTTGACTTTGGCGGTGTTCATCACTGCGCCCATGCCGGTGGTCACGCCGCAGCCTAACAGGCACACCTCTTCTAGCGGCGCTTCTTTGTTGATTTTCGCCAGCGAAATTTCTGGCACTACCGTGTATTCGGAGAAGGTGGACGTCCCCATATAATGGAAGATAGGCTGGCCATCTTTAAAGAAGCGAGTGGTTCCATCCGGCATCAGCCCCTTACCCTGTGTGGCACGGATCGCCTGACACAGGTTTGTTTTACCGGATTGGCAGTATTTACATTCGCCACATTCGGGGGTGTACAGCGGTATCACATGATCGCCGACCGCCACGCTGGTCACGCCTTCGCCGACAGCTTCTACCACGCCGCCACCTTCATGACCCAAGATCGCGGGGAAAACGCCTTCGGGATCGTTGCCAGATAGCGTGTAAGCGTCGGTATGACACACGCCGGTCGCGACAATGCGCACCAGCACTTCGCCTTTTTGTGGCGGCATGAGATCGACTTCTTCGATCTTCAGTGGCTGGTTTGGCCCCCAAGCGACAGCGGCGCGGGTTTTGATCATTTCCATTATCTTCTCCTTCGTGGTCTAGACTTTTAAGCGGGTTCGGTATGTTCTACGGCCGACATTTCAGCTTGTTCAATGATTAACTGTTTCAGTGCGCGCACGTTGGGGCCGAAAGCGTCGCGTCGCCATAAGAGCCAAGTAGCTGTTTCGGCAATGTCGGCGGGTAAAGGATGGGTTTGCACGCGTTCGTGGCCCGGCAGCAAACTGAGCACCGAATACGGGATCATTGCCAGACCCGCGCCGCTGGCGACACAGGCTAACATCGCGTGATAGGACTGAATTTCCATAATATGGCCGGGCAGTGCGCCGTCTCGCTTGAACCAAGACTCCAACCGTAACCGGTAGGAGCAGCTTGGCCGGAAGGCGAACAGCGTTTCTCCTTTAGCGTCTTGCGCGGTGTGAATGGGGGCATGATCCAGACATGAAATCACCACCATGTGTTCAGCAAAGGCGACGCAGCCGTTCAGTTCTTCATGTTGAAGTGGGCCGTCGACCAATGCTGCTGCGAGCGTACCGGCACGCACTCGTTCAGTGATTTCACCCGAGGTGCCGGTAATTAACGATAATGAAACCTGCGGGAAACGCTGGTGATAAGCCGCTAACAGCGTAGGCAGGCGCGTCGCCGCGGTGCTTTCCATCGAACCCAGCGCAAAATTGCCTGCGGGTTCGCCAGCATGGGTGATGCTCATCGCTTCTTCGCTCAGCGCCAATATACGGTTGGCGTAACAGAGGAAATTGTGGCCCATCGGTGAAAGGCGTAACCGTTGTTTTTCGCGAATAAACAGATCGGCGCCTAATTCGTGCTCTAACTGACGTAAACGGGTCGTCAGGTTCGATGGCACCCGATGTAATAGTTCAGCAGCACGGGCGACGGAGCCGGTTTCGGCGACGCTGCAAAACATGCGAAGCTGGGTCAGATCCATACCTTTCTCTTTTCGTGATGAACTTGGTTAGTATTATTCAGTTTTTGTGAGTTTAATACTGCGGCATGATACTGGCAACTTTCTTTTAACAGTTGGACGCGCTAAATGGCATTGAGAATTGCATTGAGTGGGTTTGTTGCCCTCATTGTTGCGATGGGAATCGGCCGGTTTGCCTTTACGCCGCAGGTGCCGTTGATGATTGCAGAACATCAGCTCACGCTGACCGGTGCCGGACTGGTGGCAGCAGTAAACTATTTGGGCTATTTGTGTGGGGCGTATGACGCCATGCGTGCCAGCCGTCACGTCGAACGGCGTTTGTGGATCGGCGTGTGGGGTGCGGTGTTGCTGACACTGCTTTCAGCCTTGATTGAAAGTGCATGGTGGCACGGTGTGGTGCGTTTTGCGCTGGGGTGGGCCAGCGGCTGGGCAATGGTGTTGGTGGCGGCATGGACCAATGAGCGTTTGGCACATTATGGCCGCCCCGCGCTGAGTGCCGCGGTATTTGCCGGCCCCGGTGCGGGCATTTTTCTCAGCGGTATGCTGGCGGTGGGGATCCACAGTTTGGTGCTCAGTGCCGCACAGGCCTGGCTGATATATGGTGTATTGGCATTGGTGTTGACGACGATCATCAGTGTGAATTTCCCCCGTTCGGGGGCGTTACATCGCCCCAATGTGGTTTCGCAACCTTTAGTGCTGACACCCGCGCTAAAACGTTTGGTGTGGAGTTATAGCCTGGCGGGATTTGGTTACATTTTGCCGGCCACGTTTTTATCGCAGATGGCGGCAGCTCGGTTCCCCGCTAGCGTTTTCGCACAGTTTGTCTGGCCAGTATTTGGCGGGGCGGCGGTATTGGGGATCGTGATCGGCATCTTGACGCGGGATAAGCTGACCACGCAAACCCGCTTGGCAGTGACGTTGTGGGTGCAGGCGTTGGGCGTGCTGTGCGCAGAAGTGGTACCCGGGGTGACGGGTCTGGCAGTCGGTGCATTGCTGACCGGTGGTGGTTTTCTCTGTGTGGTGCAGCTTGCCCTTCAGCGTGGCCGCGAGTTGGCACCCCACCATGCGCGCTACATGGCCGGGTTGTTGACGACGGGCTATGCCATTGGTCAGTTAGTGGGGCCGATGCTGTCGGCGCTCTCAACCGCATTGACGCAACATTTGGAACCGGCATTATATGTTGCAGCCGCGGGACTGGTGGTGGCGGGTCTGTTGGTGGTGAATACCCCAATGCGGGCGGCGGCAGATATATCGGTGCGGGATTGACGGAAAGGCGGGCAAAAAATGAGGATATTATGTGGCGAGCCTGATTGTACTCTATGCGGAATTTTCACCACTGGTTGAAACACAATCACTGGATAAACGGCGCGCTCTCA
This sequence comes from Serratia sp. NPDC078593, assembly GCF_050268245.1. Lineage (NCBI taxonomy): Bacteria > Pseudomonadati > Pseudomonadota > Gammaproteobacteria > Enterobacterales > Yersiniaceae > Serratia > Serratia sp. NPDC078593. The sequence goes on from NZ_JBNNGK010000002.1 coordinate 415,029, forward strand.
TTTACAGTGAGGCAAAATCTTGATCGGGTGCACGTTATTGCTGTTAAACGCCGACGGGATAAAAGAATCAAACCCTGCTCGATAATTCAACGTTATGGCGACGCTTGAATGGGGAATCAGGGTGGCCTGCTGGAGACACACAAAAATGACGATATTAAGTAAAGAAGCCGCGCAGGTTCATGCTGCGTTGGAGGCGCGTGGCTTGGAAACCCCATTGCGCGGTGAAATGTTAGATCGCGAAACGCGTAAGCGACGTATTCAGCAGCACATGACGGAAATCATGCAACTGCTCAATCTCGATCTTTCCGACGACAGCCTGGCGGAAACCCCGCATCGTATCGCAAAAATGTATGTCGATGAGATATTCTCGGGTCTGGATTACGCGAATTTCCCCAAAATTACCGTGATTGAAAATAAAATGAAGGTGGACGAAATGGTCACGGTGCGCGACATCACGCTGACCAGTACCTGCGAACACCATTTCGTGACGATCGACGGTAAAGCCACCGTGGCTTATATTCCAAAGGATGCGGTGATTGGCCTGTCTAAAATCAACCGTATCGTTCAGTTCTTTGCCCAGCGTCCCCAGGTGCAGGAGCGGTTAACACAACAAATTCTGGTGGCACTACAGACGCTGCTCGGTACCAATAACGTGGCTGTATCGATTGATGCGGTTCATTATTGTGTCAAGGCGCGCGGTATCCGGGATGCGACCAGTGCGACCACCACCACCTCTTTGGGCGGGCTATTCAAGTCCAGCCAAAACACCCGCCAGGAGTTCCTCCGTGCGGTACGGCATCATCAGGGGTAAAGGCGGGGCTGAACAGCAAAATAACCGGCGACCGCGGTTGATGACCGCGTCATCAGCTAGCCCGATATACTCGAGCGCAGCATCGCGAGGGGCGCTCCGCTGGCTTCTGCCACGACGGTTCCATCGCTTCGCTCCCCCGATAACTGGCTTTGTCATTAGTCTGAGGCGCCCATGGGCGCCTTTTTAATGACTCGCATACAGTGAAAAACAGATGAATCATGACGCTTTGACCTCACCTCTGCCGCGTATTGCCACGTTGGACTGCGTGCGCGGCATCGCTATTTTTGGCATTTTGCTGCTGAATATTAGCGCTTTTGGTCTGCCGAAAGCGGCCTATCTGAATCCGGCCTATTTAGGGATGCCCTCATTGCGTGATAGCTGGACTTGGGCGTTACTGGATCTGGTTGCGCAGGCTAAATTTCTGGCGATGTTCGCATTGTTGTTCGGTGCCGGTTTACAGTTGCTGCTGCATCGTGGCAAAGGCTGGATGCGCACGCGATTAACCTGGCTGGTTCTGTTCGGGCTTGGGCACGCCATTTTCCTGTGGGACGGCGATATTCTGCTGGCCTATGGGCTGATTGGCTTAGTGTGTGCGCGTATGATCCGAGAAGCAAAAGACACTTTTACGCTGTTAAAAACCGGCGTGGTGCTGTATTTGATTGGTGTTGCGGTGCTACTGCTATTGAGTTTTATCACGCCGGGGGAGCCGGGTAGTTTTTGGCAGCCGGGGGCGGCGGCGCTGCAGTCTGAACAAAGCTGGAAGCTACAGGGAGGGATAGAGGCTTGGCGTCATCGCGTCGGCTTATTGTCTTCGAGCCTGTTGGCGATTGGCGCGCAGTATGGATGGGAACTGGCAGGGATGATGTTGTTCGGCGCGGGTCTGATGCGGAGTGGATGGCTGCGCGGTCACTTTTCTCCAACCTACTACCGCCGTCAGGCTGCCTGGTTAATTCCGCTGGCCTTAGTGATCCAGCTGCCTGCGGTGTGGTTGCAATGGCACCTGCATTGGGATTACCGCTGGAGTGGTTTTTTGCTACAAGTCCCGCGTGAGTTGGGGGCACCGCTGCAAGCGATGGGGTATCTGGCACTGTGCTATGGCTTTTGGCCGCAGTTGGCGCGCTTATCGATTTGCCGAGGGTTGACTCAGGTTGGCCGTATGGCGCTGAGTAACTACCTACTGCAAACGCTGATTTGTACCACGATTTTCTATCGCTTTGGTCTGTATCAACACTATGACCGTTTGCAGTTACTGGCGTCTGTGCCGCTGGTGTGGTTGGCTAACCTGTTATTTTCTCATCTGTGGTTACGCTATTTCACACAAGGGCCGATGGAATGGTTGTGGCGTAAGCTTGTGGTTATGGGGGCGGAAAACAGCAAGCTGCAACGGTAAGTCGGCCACAGAAAACGATCGACAGCATCCCGATCGTTTTAGAACAGATTCGGGCCATTTAGGGTTTACTGCTGGCCTTTTGTTTTTCCGCTGCCAGTTTATTCTCTAACGTCACCCATTGTTCCGGCGAGACAGCCGGATAACCCTGTGCGTCTTCAGGCACGTTATGCATGGATGCGATCGGAATGAGCGGGCCCAGAAAACGAGGCTCGCGCTTCAGAATATACAGATCGCTCAGCGCACCCAAACGAGCAAAGACTTCGCGTACGCGCACCGTCAGCATATCTTTTGGTGACGGGACCGCAAAGCACTGGGCCTGAATGCCCATATGCATGGCAATAAACAATGCACGTTCGCAGTGGAAACGCTGAGTGATGATAATGAAATCGTTGGTATCGAATACCTTACGGGTACGCACAATCGAATCGAGGGTGCGGAAGCCGGCATAATCAAGCACGATATTGCTGGGTGCGACGCCGGCAGCCAGCAAGTCACGCCGCATGGTCATCGGTTCATTATAACTTTGCTGCGCGTTATCGCCGCTGAGCAACAGGTATTTAACCTTACCGCTGTTATAAGCGTTGATGGCACCTTGGATTCGGTAGCGATAATACTGATTGATGACGCCGGTACGATAATATTTAGCGGTGCCGAGCACGACGCCAACCTGACGCGTAGGCAATTGTTGCACATCGTCATAAATATAGGGGGCGGTTTTCCAACTGATCCAGCGGTCAAGCGCGATAGCCGAAAGCATCAGCAGCGTAGCGATGACAAACAGGCTAATAATTAGGCGTTTCCACATGTTGATGCCTTACGCGCAAATCTGAAATAGGGTGAATCAAGGCTACTTTACCTGACAGGTCGACGCAAGCCGTCCACGGGCTCGCTAATGTCCTACAGCGCACTTTTTGCTGCCATCATCGACAAAAAAGGCCCAGCATGCTGAGCCCGATATTTTTGTCTACAGAGTAAAAGTTATAACCAGATTAGAACGAGGTGCGTTTATAGGTACGGTATTGTGGACGCCAGAAGTTATGTTCAATCGCTTTCGATAGCGCTTCTTCTGAAGTAACCACCGCGACGCCTTGTAGCTGCGCTGCTTTACCGACGGCCATTGCAATGCATTTGGACACACCTTGAATATCATCGATATCCGGCAGTAGCGCACCGTGGCCGTCGGTCGCGAGCGGTGAGCAATCTGCCAAGGCACGGCTGGCAGCCATCAGCATGGCATCGGTAACGCGTGAGGCACCGGATGCAAGGACACCTAAACCAATTCCCGGGAAGATGTAAGAGTTATTACATTGGGCTATCGGGAATTGTTGTTCTTTATAGTTTACTGGCGCAAACGGACTGCCGGTTGCCACCAGTGCAGCGCCGTCGGTCCAATTGATGATGTCTTCTGGCCGCGCTTCGACGCGAGACGTTGGGTTAGAAAGCGGCATCACGATCGGACGTGGGCAATGTTGGTGCATTTCGCGGATCAGTTCTTCGGTGAATAGCCCCGGTTGGCCTGAAACGCCGATCAGAATGCTGGGTTTGGCGTTACGGACAACATCTAACAGCGAAATAGCATCATTGTTGATGTTCCACGCGGTCAGATTCTCGCTTTTTTGCACCAACTTGCTTTGAAAATCGAGCAGATTTGGCAATTTATCCGTCAATAGGCCAAAACGGTCAACCATAAATACCTGCGCGCGTGCTTCGTCTTCGCTCAGGCCTTCTGACTTCATTTGAGCGATAATTTGTTCCGCGATACCACACCCGGCGGAACCGGCTCCTAGGAAGGTGACCGTTTGGTCACGAAGTTGGCTGCCTGCCGCGCGACTGGCGGCAATCAGGCTGCCTAACGTGACGGCCGCAGTGCCCTGAATGTCATCGTTGAAGCAGCAGATTTCATCACGATAGCGGTTCAATAGCGGCGTGGCGTTATTTTGCGCAAAGTCTTCAAATTGCAGCAACACATTTGGCCAGCGGCGTTTTACCGCCTGAATGAACTCTTCAACAAACTCATGATATTCGTCACCCGAAATGCGTGGATGACGCCAACCCATGTACAGCGGATCGTTCAATCGTTGAGGATTATTGGTACCGACATCCAGAACGACCGGCAAGGTATAGGCTGGGCTGATCCCGCCACAGGCGGTGTACAGCGATAATTTACCGATGGGAATGCCCATGCCGCCGATGCCTTGATCGCCAAGGCCGAGGATGCGTTCACCGTCAGTGACGACGATGACTTTAACGTTCTGCTTGGTGGCATTCTGCAACATATCGTCGATGCGGTCGCGATTCGGATAAGAAATGAATAAGCCGCGCGCACGACGGTAAATGTCAGAGAAATGCTCGCAGGCTTGCCCTACCGTAGGGGTATAGATAATGGGCATCATTTCGCTCAGGTGAGCATCGAGCAGGCGATAGAACAACGTTTCGTTGGTGTCTTGGATGTTGCGTAAATAGATATGTTTGTCGTTATCGTTCTTGAAATCCTGATACTGCCGATAGGCACGCTCAACCTGTTCTTCAATGGTTTCTACCGCTTCTGGCAATAGGCCGTGTAAGTTGAAGTGGCTACGTTCGTCTTCTGTGAACGCGCTGCCTTTATTGAGCAGTGGGAATTCCAGCAGAATCGGGCCAGCATAAGGGATATACAGTGGGCGTTTACTTTCGTATTCAAGTTCCATCAGTTTACTCTTAACGTATCAGACAGTTTTTATAACGAGTGATCCTAAAAGATAAGGAGAATATGTACAGCAATTGTTATCGGATCATGGGGCAAATTGACGTAATTATCGACGATCAAATCATTTTTTAACTAAAAAAAGTGGTTTAGACGCGGGGAGGCATTGTATTTAGCGTGTCAGGCTGTTAATTGCGGAGCCTGACTGGCTCCGCGTTGGGCATTAAAAGGTAAGGCGGGACACGTCTTCGCAGCCGAGTGCCGTCAACGTTGCACGGGTAGCATCCCATTGGCTGATGATGGCGTTGTGTGGTTCCGCCAACACGGCGCGGCGGAGGGTCTGGCTGTTGCCACCGGAGACATTCAGTAGAATCAATGCGGCCTGCAACGGCGGTAGGCTGGGATTGAAGGCGGCGTTTTCGGCATAGCGGCCGGCGTAAATGGTACCGTCTTCAGTTTCTAGTGCTACGCCGCTGTGGGCATCGCTATAGGGCGCGTGGCTTTGGTTAGCGGCAGCCAGCGCGGCTAACTCCAGTGGATCGGTTAACGACAATTGGAAGCCGTGGTCTACGTGATCCATCAGGAGCGTGCTGATATCGAGATCGCGTGGCCCAAATGAATCGGGTAAATAATCAGCCAGCGTCGCCGCATCACGGCCTGGCAAACGGATTTGCAGTTCACTGCTGCTGTTCAATTCATTCATAAATTGTCGGCAGTGGCCACATGGCGTGTAATTCACGGTGATCGACGCCAGCGACGGTTCACCGCGTAGCCAAGCGTGCGTCACTGCGCATTGCTCGGCGTGGACGGTTTGTTGCATTGGCACACCGTGAAACTCCATATTGGCACCGAAATACAGATTGCCACTGACACCACGAGCAATGGCACCCACGTTGAAATGGGAAATTGGCGTCAGCGAGCAAGCTGCGGCGAGTGGCAACAGGGCAAATGCCAGTGCATCATCATCCAATTCACAGCGCTGCTTGATTGCCTCAACCTGGTTGGCGGTAAACATTGCTGGAAAATGAGGCGCATCCATATACGGTAACAATGCGGATTGCAATGCGGCAGACAGTTCGCTGAAAGCGGTGTGAAAACGCGGATGCATAGAAAGTCTCTTTACGGGTTAACGGGATAACATTCTAGGCAGCCTGTTCATAATAAAATGTGACAAACTTCTCTTTATTAATGAAACGAATGCAATGGAAATCATAATTGCGAGACATGTCGCAGGTGTTGCGCACTTAAGCGAACAGATGCAATAACACTGGGAACAGGAACGGCGCCAGCAACGATGTGATAATTCCACAAATTACCAATGCCAGTGAACTGAATGCCCCTTCTTGAAAATCCATCTCTACGCAACGTGCTGTACCTAACGCATGTGATGCGCTGCCCATCGCTAAACCCCGTGCTGATTTGGTATTTATTTTCAGTAAATTCAGGATGGTATGGCCGAACACTGCGCCGAGGATACCAACAAAAATGACGCACACAGCGCTGATGGCGGGGATCCCGCCAAGTGATTGCGCGGCGGCCATGGCGATTGGCGTGGTGACCGATTTAGGTAGGATTGAGGCAGCAATTTCAGGCGTAGCGCCCATCCACAACGCTAAGGCACCGCCGCTGATCATGGCCGTCAGGCTACCAACAAAACATACGCTGATGATTGACTTCCAGCGCGCGCGGATCTGATGCAGTTGTTCATACAGCGGAAACGCCAGCGCGACTATCGCCGGTTGTAAAAAGTCATTCAAAATTTTGCTGCCTTGGAAGTAATCCTCGTAAGGAATATGGGCCAACAGCAGGAAAGGAATGATGATTGCCATGGAGACCAGCAGAGGGTTGAGCAATGGCATTTTCAACTTTTGTGCCAGTTTACGCGCTACGAAGAAGACGATCAGCGTCAGCGGTAATGACCACCAGATGTTGTGCAGCATTATTTATCCTCCCGTGTGTCATTATCTTCGTTGGTCAGCGTACGTTCGCGATGAAAGTAATGTGAGGAGTAAGCAACGACCAAGAGCACGATCAACGTACTGACGGCGCAGGACACCAGCAAGGGAGCCAGATGATCAATAATCTGCTGATAATATTGCATGACGCCAACCCCAATGGGCACGAACAATAAGACCATATAGCGAATAAAGACATGACAACCGGGTTTTACCCACTTGGCTGGCAAGATCTGTGAGGCGAGCAGGGCAAACAGCAGTAACATGCCGATAATACTGCCCGGAATGGTGATAGGGAGCAGGGCGGAAATGGTATTACCGGCAAATAAGCAAAGATATATTAAAGCGAATGCCCGAAGGTATTTCCAGCACAGTGCGAATGCGTTGTTCATGATTCTTTCCTGTTTAACTGATGTATTTATCATACAATTAAACTGTGAGCTGTGCCACAAAACACACCATGAATTGTCGTTATGCCGTCTATGCCATTTTGGACTATTGACGGCAGCTATTTCGTATTGATCACGCTACCTCAGCTTGCGGTAGCCGCTGCGCCAAGCGATGGCCAAGGAAGAAAAACAGCAGACTCAGCAACGCTGAGATGATCAACACTACAAACATCAAACCCGGCGCGGTATAGCTCAGCAGAAAACCGCACAATACCGGGTTGATGGCTCCCCCCAGATTGCTAAGGTTCTGTACGCCATAATAGCTGCCTTTTAAATGTGCAGGCGCAATAAAATCGATAAACAGGTATTCCACCGGGATGACAATAATTTCCCCTAAGGTGAAAATAGCCATTGCTGCCGCCCATAGCCACAGTGAAGCCCCTGCGAACAGAAAACCCAGTAAACCGACGATAAAAAACAGTGTGCCAAGTGTCAACCAACGTAACAGGTTGTCCTGCCGCATATTACGGCTCAACAGATATTGCAGTGCAATAACAACGCACGCATTAACGATCATGACTAAACCAATAACGCGGTAAGCGAATTCGGCGCTGGAAACGGTGATCAGGTATTGCGATAAATAGCCGGTGAACTGCCCAAATACCACGGAACCTAACGTACTGCCGAGCGTGAAGTAAATCAGACGCCGATCCTGACGCAGGATGCGCAGCGTTTGGCGAAAGTCAGGCAGCAGGGCTGGCGCGACGTGCGCATGGTTAATGGCCGACTGTGGCTGCGTGTGGCGTAAACGTATATTCAGTGTCACTACCGTCAGCAGAGCCAGCCCCCCGGACAGATAAAACGGCAGCAGCGGACTAAAACCGGCGACCAGCACGCCGAGTGATGATCCCACCGCCCAGCCGACGTTGACCAACGTGTAGTTGATCGAAAAGGCTTTAATGCGTTGTGAAATGGGCAGCCATTCGGCGAAACAGGCTTTAATGGTAATGCCCAACACGGCATAGGCAGTATGTAATACGGCGAGAACCGCAATGATACCGCCTGGCCGGGTTATCGACGGAATAGTAAAAAAACTCAGGGCGAATAGCCCAATAGACGCCATCATCAGGGTCTTTTTGTTGAATTTATCCACCAGGTAACCGCCATACAGGCTACTAAGAATTCCGAGGGTTAAGCTGATGCCAAGAATAACCCCAACGCTTTTCGGCAACAGATGAAAATGCTTGGTCAGATAAATAGTGATGAAGGGTAGCGTGACACCACGCCCTATCGTCAGTATCAATGAACTTGCCAGTAATGTATTGATTTGCGTCGGGAATCCCTTCATGACCACACCTGTTTAAACATACAGACATTCAGTGTTGATAACATAGCGTATTTTGCTGAACAGGGAAGAGGGGGAGATAAAATAACCTGAAAAATAACGATTATTGCCACGATTAAACACAACCTATGATGGGCGGGAGTAGGTTGTAACCGTTTATTTTATCACTCGATCAATACGGGCAAAGAGGTTCGGCTTTTACGAACTCACAAGCTTGCGACGTTGCGGGCAAAATAAAACCGGGCAAGCCCGGTTTTAGTGTTGAGTGGCAAAGCGAAGGAATTATTTGACCTGCATACCGGGCTGGGCACCGCTGTCCGGGCTAAGCAGGAAGATCTCTTTTCCGCCGGGGCCCGCAGCCATCACCATACCTTCGGAAATACCGAAACGCATTTTACGCGGAGCTAGGTTAGCAACCATAATCGTCAGGCGGCCTTCAAGTTGTTTCGGATCCGGGTATGCTGAACGGATACCGGAGAAAATCTGACGGTTTTCTCCACCCAGATCCAACTGCAGTTTCAACAACTTGTCAGAACCTTCAACGAAATCGGCACTTTTGATCAGCGCGATACGCATGTCCACTTTGGCGAAATCATCAAAAGTAATGGTTTCCTGAATAGGATCGTCCGCCAATGGGCCGCTAACCGGTGCTTGACTCGCTGCCATATCTTCTTTTGACGCGTTGACCATTTCATTAACCTTGTCGAGATCGATACGATTGAACAATGCTTTAAAGGCACTGATCGGGTGGTCTAATAAGGGTTGTTGAATACTGTCCCAGCTCAATTCGCTGTTGAGGAATGCTTCCGCACGTTCTGTCAGTGAAGGCAGCACGGGTTTCAGGTAGGTCATCAGTACGCGGAACAGGTTAATGCCCATTGAGCAAATGGCCTGCAGATCGGCGTCGCGGCCTTCTTCTTTGGCCACCACCCACGGTGCTTGCTCATCCACGTAACGGTTGGCAAGATCGGCTAACGCCATGATTTCACGGATGGCGCGGCCGGACTCACGGCTCGCGTAAGCCTCTGCGATACGCGGTGCGGCATCGATAAAGGTTTGGTACAACGCTGGATCGGCCAAGCTTGCTGCCAGTTGGCCACCAAAACGCTTGTTGATAAAGCCAGCGTTGCGTGAAGCCAGGTTCACCACTTTGTTGACGATGTCGGCGTTAACGCGCTGCACGAAATCTTCCAGATTCAGGTCGATGTCGTCGATGCGTGAAGACAACTTGGCCGCGTAATAATAGCGCAGGCAGTCGGCATCCAAGTGTTGCAGATAGGTGCTGGCCTTAATAAAGGTGCCACGCGACTTGGACATTTTGGCACCGTTAACCGTGACATAACCATGTACGAAAAGGTTGGTGGGTTTGCGGAAGTTGCTGCCTTCCAGCATGGCCGGCCAAAATAGGCTGTGGAAATACACGATATCTTTACCGATAAAGTGATACAGCTCGGTCGTGGAATCTTTACGCCAGAATTCGTCAAAGTCCAGATCGCCGCGTTTGTCGCACAGGTTTTTAAACGAGCCCATGTAACCGATAGGGGCATCCAGCCAGACGTAGAAATATTTGCCCGGCGCGTCTGGGATTTCGAAACCGAAATAGGGCGCATCGCGGGAGATATCCCACTGTTGCAGGCCGGACTCGAACCATTCCTGCATCTTATTAGCCACCTGCTCTTGCAACGCGCCGGAACGCGTCCAGGCCTGCAGCATTTCGCTGAAAGACGGCAGATCGAAGAAGAAGTGTTCAGAATCACGCATGATTGGCGTCGCGCCAGATACCGCTGATTTTGGATCGATCAGTTCGGTTGGGCTGTAGGTCGCCCCACATACTTCACAGTTGTCGCCGTATTGATCCGGCGATTTGCATTTCGGGCAAGTGCCTTTGACAAAACGGTCGGGAAGGAACATGCCTTTTTCGGGATCGTAGAGCTGCGAAATAGTACGGTTTTTAATAAAACCGTTTTCCTTCAGGCGGCCATAAATCAGGCTGGACAGCTCACGGTTCTCATCGCTATGGGTTGAGTGATAGTTGTCATAGCTGATGCCGAAACCGGCGAAATCCTGTTGGTGCTCTTGGCTCATTTCAGCAATCATTTCTTCAGGCTTAATGCCTAATTGCTGGGCTTTAAGCATGATCGGCGTGCCGTGCGCGTCGTCTGCACAAATGAAATGAACTTCGTTGCCGCGCATTCGTTGGTAACGAACCCAGATATCTGCCTGGATGTGCTCGAGCATGTGGCCGAGATGGATGGAACCATTTGCGTACGGTAGCGCGCACGTCACCAATAATTTTTTCGCGACTTGAGCCATAGTGAGAACTTGCTTTCTGTAATGAATAAAAAGGGGCTTTGATGTTAACCGATCGCACGCTTCGCTGCTAGGGCGGTTTCTTTCGACGTGTACGCGCCAGACACCGTGCAGTTCTGATATGCTTGGGCACAACGCTATTCATTTCATTCGCTATTCATTAAAAATCGAGGAGCCGGGATGAGCGCAAAATCCCCTGAGCAGAGCACCCCTGAAGTTCTGCGAGCCCTGGTGACCGGTGTATTGGCCGCCTTTGAACACCCGACGTTAAAAAACAACCTAACAACGCTGAAAGCGATTCATCACTGCGCGCTGCTGGACGACGTGCTGCATATTGAGCTGACGATGCCATTTGCCTGGCAAAGTGGTTTTGAGGCGCTGAAGGATGGCGTGAGCGGCGAATTGTTGCGCGTTACCGGTGCGCGAGCGATTGACTGGAAGTTGAAGCATGACATTGCCACGTTGAAACGCGCGAACGATCAGGCTGGCGTAAAAGGTGTGCGTAATATTATCGCGGTGAGTTCTGGTAAAGGTGGCGTCGGGAAATCCAGTACGGCGGTCAACCTGGCGCTGGCGCTGGTGGCCGAAGGTGCGAAGGTCGGTATTCTTGATGCGGATATCTACGGACCATCGATTCCCAATATGCTGGGTACTGAACATGAGCGGCCAACCTCGCCGGACGGACAGCACATGGCGCCAATTATGGCGCATGGGTTGGCGACAAACTCAATTGGCTATCTGGTGACCGATGATAACGCGATGGTGTGGCGTGGCCCGATGGCCAGCAAGGCGTTGATGCAACTGTTGCAAGATACCTTATGGCCGGATCTGGATTATTTGGTGCTGGATATGCCGCCAGGAACTGGGGACATTCAATTGACATTGTCGCAAAACATCCCAGTCACCGGTGCGTTAGTGGTGACAACGCCGCAGGACATTGCGTTATTGGACGCGGCAAAGGGCATTGTGATGTTTGAAAAGGTACATGTGCCCGTCTTGGGTATTGTCGAAAACATGAGTATGCATGTTTGCAGTAACTGCGGCCATCATGAACCCATTTTTGGCACCGGTGGGGCAGAAAAATTAGTGCAAAAATACCAAAGTCGCTTGCTTGGCCAGATGCCGTTGCATATTTCGTTGCGCGAGGATCTGGATCGTGGTCAGCCGACGGTTACCGCGCGTCCTGACAGCGAGTTTGCCGAGATGTATCGCCAATTGGCTGGTCGCGTTGCGGCACAGATGTATTGGCAGGGTGAAGCCATTCCTACAGAGATCGCTTTCCGCGCGTTGTAAGGTTTCATCCAGCAAGACAGCATCGGCGTAATGGCGTGATGTGGTTCAGTTAACGCTATTTTGTCTGATGGGTAGAAATTTTCGGTCGTTCCTAGCGCGCTATCGAATGAACGCGTTGGGAACGGACCGTGTCAATGCCTGAATCCTAATAAGCCACTCCCCCATACAGTGCTACCCAAGGTGCTTTTCTGCCATCGACCATCGCTTTACATACTCCCTTCTGCGCACGGGCAATGTGCTCAGGTGATCAGGCATTTGACAATGCCTCTCCTGCGCACCGCGTAGCATGCCGCAGCTAGGTGTTTAATGCAGGATACAGGCCGGGCATGCCCGGCCACTACGTTGAGTTGATACCGGTGCTATTTGGCTGCGTTATGACGTTACCTGTAGGGGGTAGCATGCCGCAGCTAGGTGTTTAATGCCGGAGACAGGATACAGGCCGGGCATGCCCGGCCACTACGTTGAGTTGATACCGGTGCTATTTGGCTGCGTTATGACGTTACCTGTAGGGGCGTGGCATTCCGCAGCTAGGTTTTTAATGCCGGAGACAGGATACAGGCCGGGCATGCCCGGCCACTACGTTGAGTTGATACCGGCACTATTTGGCTGCGTTATGACATTACTTGTAGGGGCGTGGCATGCCGCGCCCGTTAATATCGTACCGAGTTTTTGGTGGCGTGACCTGACTAGCAGGCCTAACCAGCGGGGGAACAAATGTTCACGATAAATAGGGCTATCTAAAAAACGCAGATAACACAAAAAAACGGCCAATACAGTTCAAGATTAACTAACAGGTATTAGCCGTAGTGGCGGTTTATTACTCTTGAGATCATTTTAATGTTTTATGCAAATCAGCTCGAGTAAAAGGGTGCTCTATTTGTGCCAGCGTCACGGCAATCTTTTCCAACAGGTTTTGCGTCGGTGCTGGTTGACGATGCCCCATCAACAGCACGGGTAGAGCCAGCAGAATAACGGTTTTTAGCCAAGAAAACTGTGGGCGAGTTTTATTGTATTGCAACCACAGGAACAGCGTGCTGGCGGTTAAGCCCAGTAACAGACCGGTAATCACTTCTGAGGTCGAGTGCACGTTGATGGCGAGCCGTGACCAGCCGATGGCCATCGGTAATAGACAACCCACCGAGATGGCCGTGCGGCGCAGTAGTGGGCGACAACTCCCGCTAATCAACCACATGAATACCGGCCAAATAGCAGAAGAAAGCGCCGTGTGGCCGCTGAAACCAGTAAAGTCATAGCGTGCGCTGCCGATTCCCCAACCCATAAAGGCTAATTTAGAGGCACAGACCAAGGCGCCGACAATGCCGAAAATGAATGCCCATTGCCAGGCCGTATTGCGGGTGCCCGCAGAGGACAGCAGCAAAATGAAAACAATCAAAGCCGTTGGCAATAGCAAAAGGCTATCGCCTAAGAAGGTCAGGAAATACCAATCCAATGCGGGACTCTCCCTTAATTTATGTATCCCGCAAAGCGGAAAATGTTCAGTGGGTGAGTTTACCTTGATGTGTCAGATTACCCTACAGTCAAAGTTCCTAAAACAGGGGTTTCTCTAAGCGGAAACGACAATAGAGTGGCGCGGAGCATGGCAACTCCCTATAATTGTCACGTTTTTATCCGTCATACTTCAAGTTGCATCTTGATTGGTTGCCTTTTGTTCACGTCAGTGATGTTGTGAGCTCGGCTTCTGGGGGCGTTGAGCCTTGGCTCACCCGTCACGGCCTTAGATGCAGCAAGAATTATTTTGGGTGTGTATCCTCCCTTCATATTACGAATTCAGGTCTTTAATTTTATGACTGACAAGCCGCATCAGTGCGTCATTATTGGTATAGCTGGCGCATCTGCCTCTGGGAAAAGCCTTATAGCTAGCACATTGTATCGCGAATTGCGCGATCAGGTTGGCGATGAACATATTGGCGTTATCCCTGAAGACAGTTACTACAAAGACCAAACTCACCTGACCATGGAAGAACGGGTCAAGACTAACTACGACCACCCCAGCGCTATGGATCACAGCCTGTTGTTCCAACATCTGCAAATGCTTAAGGCCGGTAAGGCGATTGAATTACCGCTGTACAGTTACACTGAACATACGCGCAAGACGGAAACGGTTCATCTGGAGCCGAAAAAGGTCATCATTCTTGAAGGGATTTTGTTGTTGACCGATATGCGCTTACGCCAGGAAATGAATTTCTCTATCTTTGTCGATACGCCGCTGGATATTTGTTTGATGCGTCGTATGAAACGTGATGTGAATGAACGCGGCCGCTCAATGGATTCGGTGATGGCGCAATACCAGAAAACCGTTCGTCCTATGTTCTTACAGTTTATTGAACCTTCCAAGCAATATGCCGACATTATCGTACCGCGTGGCGGCAAAAACCGTATTGCGATTGATATTCTAAAAGCCAAAATCAGCCAATTTTTTGAATGATACGGTATCAGGCCGGAGTGATGATTTCCGGTCTGACGTCAACTATTTATATCCCGACGTAGACCTTTTGCCGGTTGTATGGCAATTTTTGTTGTAGAGAATGCATCCCGATGGAGAGAGAAAAATGAGACTGTGCGACCGTGATATAGAGGCTTGGCTGGATAGTGAAAAATTGGTCATTTCGCCGCGACCGCCAGTCGAGCGGATTAACGGTGCTACAGTGGATGTTCGTTTAGGGAACCAGTTTCGCGTGTTTCGCGGGCATACGGCGGCATTTATCGACCTGAGTGGGCCGAAAGATGAAGTCAGTGCTGCATTGGACCGTGTGATGAGCGATGAAATTGTGCTGCCGGAAGGGGAAGCCTTTTTCCTCCACCCTGGAGAGTTGGCGCTGGCCGTGACGCTTGAATCTGTGACGCTGCCGAATGATTTGGTCGGCTGGCTGGACGGGCGTTCTTCGCTGGCGCGCCTGGGATTGATGGTGCACGTTACAGCCCATCGTATCGATCCCGGTTGGCAAGGCCGTATTGTGCTTGAGTTCTATAATTCAGGTAAGCTGCCGTTGGCTCTTCGCCCTGGTATGTTGATCGGTGCGCTGAGTTTCGAACCGCTGTCGGGCCCGGCGGCGCGGCCTTATAACAGCCGTCAAGATGCGAAGTACAAGGACCAGCAAGGTGCTGTGGCTAGCCGTATCGATAAGGATTAAAGACGCTGGCTGCTGAGCTGATAAGAGGAAGGCATGAGACGATTACTGACGACGTTGGCAATTTTGCTGGTGGTACTGGTGGCAGGGATGTCTGCATTGGTGCTGCTGGTCAATCCAAATGATTTCCGCAGTTACATGATCGGTAAGGTCGAACAAAAAAGTGGCTATCACCTGACGTTGGAGGGTGATTTGCGCTGGCATGTGTGGCCACAACTCAGTATTTTGGCTGGGCGCATGACCTTAACTGCTCCGGGTGCGCATTCTCCAGTGGTCAGCGCTGAGAACATGCGTCTTGATGTGAAATTGCTCCCGTTGTTGTCTCACCAACTGTTTGTCAAACAGGTGATGCTGAAAAATGCGGTTTTTCGTCTCACGCCTGACAGTGAAGAACAAAGTCAACCTGATGCGCCAATCGCGCCCGGCGGCGGCGTTGCGGAAGCGACAGAGACCGCGTGGAAATTCGACATTGATAATTTGCGTGTTGTGGACAGTCTGCTGATTTGGCAGCGTGCGAATAACGAACAAATCAATGTGCGCGATCTCAACCTGACATTGCAGCGCACCGGCGATCGCCAAGCTGAAATGGCCCTTTCCAGCCGAGTAAATCGCGATCAACGCAATCTCACCTTTAACCTGGCAGCCGATCTGGATTTGCGCCACTATCCGCGGCAGGCGAGCGCCACGATTAATCAGTTAACTTATCAACTTGAAGGTGCTGACATTCCGGTTGGCGGCTTTAAAGGCCAAGGTTCGGTCAAAGCCGTGTATCAGCAAAGCCCGCGGCAGTTGGTGCTTGACCAAATGACGCTAGGTATCAATGAAAGTCAACTGAGTGGTAATGCGATTATCGGTTTAGAAGCCGTGCCGACTTACGCATTAAACCTAGCATCTCCACATCTTAATGTGGATGCACTTTCCGGCTGGCAACGCCGTTCTGCTGGCGATACGCAGCCTGCTATGATGGCGGGGGCACCGGTGATCGCCAACGCAGGTGAGGAACAACAAAAAAATATGCGTGCGCTGCGTGATTTCGATGCGCAAATTAACATCAACGCAAAGCAATTAACCTATCGTGGTATGGATGTTACCCATCTTAATCTTCAGGCCGAGAACCAGCGCGGGTTACTGACGGTAACAACGCTATCTGGGCAAGTTGCGGGTGGCGATTTCTCTTTGCCTGGGTCATTGGATGTGCGCACTGAAAAACCGCTGATTGATGTAAAACCGCAGTTGAAAAAGGTTGAGTTGGGCACGGTGTTAAAAGCCTTCGAGTTACCACAGGTAATGACGGGCACACTGAGCATGAGTGGTGACTTAACGGGTGACAGATTAACCGCGGAGTCCTTTGAACATCACTGGCGGGGCGATGTGCAACTGGCCGTGCAGGAAGCCAAACTGCATGGTTTGAATATACAACAATTGATCCAACAGGCGATAGCACGCAATGACAGTAGCATTCGCGGGCTAGATGAATATCAACGTTATACCGAAGTGAAACAGCTTAGCGCTAAAGCTAAGTTGAAAAGCGGAAATATTGTTGTTAGCGATCTTACTGCGGATTCGTCGATGCTGAATATTACTGGCGGCGGTAAGCTGGATATGCCAGGCAAACAGTGTGATATGGCATTAAATGTGCGGGTTACCGGGGGATGGCAAGGGCGCAGTGCGTTGATTGATCAATTGAAGAAAACCGCAATTCCGTTACGGGTTTATGGGCCATGGCAGCAGCTGAACTATCAACTGCAGGTCGATCAAGTGCTGCGTAAAACGCTACAAAATCGTGCGAAAGAGGCCCTCAATAAATGGGTCGACAAGAATAAAGACGCGCGTGAAGGACAAGAGCTCAAGCAACTGCTCGATAAGTTGTAATGTTTTATCGGTGCTGACCAACGCTTGGCCAGCACCATAACATCCCCATCGTTAAATACTGCTTTCCCTGATAGTTTCTATTTGTAACTTTGATGAAAGTCATGTTTCCTTATACTGAATTTGTGCACAGTGGTGCGCACTTCTGTCAGTTTAGATGTGCAGAGCAGCGTAAAAAAACAAGTAGAGGAAATATGATAGAACTTCTGATTGGGGTCGGTGTGGCTGTAGGGGTTGGTCGCTATATTATTAAAGGTTATTCCGCTACCGGCGTATTGATGGTAGGTGGCCTGATGCTTTTGGCGATCAGTGCTTTGATGGGGAAAAGCGTGCTGCCTGCCAGTGCTGCTTCGACGGGGTGGCACGCAACCGATATCATTGAGTACGTTAAGATTTTGCTGATGAGTCGCGGTGGCGATCTTGGCATGATGATCATGATGTTGTGTGGTTTTGCTGCTTATATGACGCATATCGGTGCTAATGATGTAGTGGTTAAGTTAGCTTCGCGCCCTTTGCAGATGATTAACTCGCCTTATTTACTGATGGTAGCGGCTTATTTTGTTGCTTGTCTGATGTCCTTGGCGGTGTCGTCTGCCACCGGTCTTGGGGTATTGCTGATGGCCACGCTGTTCCCCTTGATGGTTAACGTTGGTATTAGTCGTGGGGCAGCAGCGGCTATTTGTGCCTCTCCGGCAGCGATCATTCTGGCACCAACTTCCGGTGATGTGGTATTGGCAGCTAAAGCGGCAGAAATGCCGCTGGTCGATTTTGCATTTAAAACGACTTTACCGATCTCTATCGCTGCGATTGTTTGTATGGCCGTGGCACACTTCTTCTGGCAGCGTTATCTCGATAATAAAAACAATGAACAGCATCACATCATGGATGTCAGCGAAATTACCACCCATGCACCTGGTTTTTATGCGGTATTGCCGTTTACGCCGATCTTAGGTGTGTTGGTGTTTGATGGTAAATGGGGGCCAGAATTGCATATCATCACTGTTTTGGTGTTGTGTATGTTGTTGGCAGCGGTGATTGAGTTTGTGCGCAGTTTTAGCGCTCAAACGGTATTTAGCGGTCTGGAGGTTGCCTATCGCGGTATGGCCGATGCCTTTGCTAGTGTGGTCATGCTGTTAGTGGCCGCGGGCGTTTTTGCACAAGGGTTGAGTACCATCGGTTTTATTAGTGGTTTGATTAGCCTCGCTCAGTCGTTCGGTACGGGTGGCATCATTATGATGTTAGTGTTGGTAGTGATTACGATGTTGGCAGCGATGACGACGGGGTCGGGCAATGCGCCGTTCTACGCCTTTGTTGAGTTAATCCCGAAGCTTGCCGCACAGATGGGGATCAATCCGGCTTATCTGGTTATTCCTATGTTGCAGGCGTCGAATCTTGGTCGCACGCTGTCGCCGGTTTCGGGCGTGGTGGTGGCGGTTGCCGGTATGGCGAAGATTTCGCCGTTTGAAGTGGTAAAGCGCACGTCGGTACCCGTGATTGTTGGATTAATTGTGGTGATTGTGGCAACAGAGTTATTGGTGCCAGTACAGCTTTAAGTAGGGTGATGTCGGGCGTGCAAAACGCCCGGTAATGGCTCAAGCATCATCGTCCAACGTGGTAGGGTTTAGCGGCGTGATTTTTACCTTCACAATTCGATGGTGAATGATTTTCAAAGGTTCAAAAAGATAGTCGCCAATGGTCAGTTGTTCCCCTTCCTGCGGGATACGTTGACAATGATCCATCAGCAGACCCGCCAATGTGTGATACTCGCGTTTGTCTGCCAGTGGTAGTGGTAAGTAGAGCACTAAATTTTCCAACGGCATGAAACCATTAGCGATCCAATGGCCATCTCTTGTTTGGTGAATGTCGTATCGTGGATCTAACTCCCCGTCGCTCTCAGGCAGATTACCGGCGATGGTTTCCATCACATCGGTGAGGGTGACAATGCCTTCAACGGAGCCAAATTCGTCCACCACTAGGGCAAAGTGCGTTTGTGCCTGTCGGAATTGCTCTAACGCACTGAGCAGGGTGAGGTGTTCCGGGAAAATTAACGGCTGACGTATCAATGAGCGTAGATCTAATGCCTGTAGTGCTAACTGTTGTTTAAGCACGTCAATAGTATGGATAACGCCGAGTGGTTCGTCATGGGTGCTGCTTGCTGTTACCACAATACGCGTGTGTGGGCTCTTCTCTAGTCGTTTTCTCAGCGCGTGTTGCGGTTTATCAAGTTCAAAATATTCAACGTCATGACGTGAGGTCATGATGCTGCCCACCGTGCGCTGTGCCATTCCCATCACACGTTCAATCATGTGACGCTCTTGTCGGTTGAAAATCTCGCCAGCTTCACTCTGGCTGTCGGTGATGAGATTGGCGGTATCGCGGTCAATTTCAGCGTCCTCATGCTTGCCACTCAGCATACGTAATACGGCTTCTGCTGTGCGTTCGCGCAACGGCCGTAGCTTCGATAAGAAACGACGACGATTAAATCGCGCCAATTGATTGAGTGCTTCAATCAATACTGAGAAGCTGATGGCGGCGTACAAATATCCTTTGGGAATAGGGTAGCCAAACCCTTCCGCGACTAGGCTGAAACCGATCATCAGCAAAAAACTAAGGCAAAGAGTCACGATAGTAGGGTGTGCACTGACATAGTGAGTCAGTGGTTTACTGGCAAGTAACATCAGGCCGATAGCAATACACACCGCGAGCATCATCACCGGTAAATGGTTAACCATGCCCACCGCCGTAATAACCGAATCTAGCGAGAATATGGCATCGAGCACGACAATTTGTGCCACAACCGGCCAAAAACGTGCTCCTTTATGGGGTTCTTGCTGTAGTTCGTCCTTGCCTTCAAGCCGCTCGTTGAGTTCCAGTGTGGCTTTGAACAGCAAAAATACGCCCCCAATCGACATGATAAGGTCGCGAGCACTAAAGGGATGCGCTAAAAAAATAAACAGGGGTTTGGTGAGTGTGGTCAACCAAGAGATAGAGGTAAGCAACGCCAAACGCGTCAGCAACGCCAGTAATAGGCCGACAACACGCGCTTTATCCCGCTGATGTTTTGGTAATTTTTTCGCCAGGATGGCAATGAAGATCAGGTTGTCTATCCCCAAGACGATTTCCAGCGCGACAAGCGTGGCTAAACCGATCCAGATTGTCGGATCTGCGATCCATTCCATACGCCTACCACCACCTTTAGCTTGACGACTTATACCGTAAAAGAATGATGGCGCCGTAAGCTCAAAATTTCAACGCTCACATATTATTACCGTGGTTAATTATAAATCTGATGGCATTGGGGTAAAACGATAAACCTTGACGTATTTATCTTTGGGCGGGAGAAAGTAGTTTTATTGCGTAGAGGTATGCTTTTCTTCTTATTGATAACCTCGCGATAAATACGGTTACTTCATTATAAATCAGAGGATTACGATATGATTCGGTGGCTACATCAAGTTAGTTGTTCTTGTGATAGTAGTCTTATTCTGAAAAGGGCATTCATCTACCATGTTTGGCTTGTATCAGTATCACAATAGTATAAGAATCTTAGGTGAATAAACACTAACAAATATCATCGTTTAGTTATAAGCGCGTAGTTTTTTTACTTTTTTGTGACCAGTCTATCAATTACGTATTGAGACAGTGAAATGTTCACGACCCAAGTGAAACGGAAGTGCAATCGGTTCACAGGAGTATCGATGACAGTGCATTGGTAGCTGAAAGCCAAGGGCGGTAGCGTGTCTGAATGCCCGTGGCGTCCAAAAATTGAACCCATATTGTTCGATAAAGATACATTTATAAGTATCTGATTGTAGGTAAATAAAATGCAAAAAAGACTGAAAGCAGTGATCCCCGTAGCGGGATTAGGTACACGAATGTTGCCTGCAACTAAAGCCATTCCGAAAGAAATGTTACCGGTGGTCGATAAGCCGCTGATTCAGTACATTGTCAACGAGTGTGTAGCTGCAGGAATCAAAGATATTGTATTAGTTACTCACTCCTCAAAGAACGCGATTGAGAACCATTTTGATACCTCCTTCGAACTGGAAGCCGTGTTGGAATCACGTGTTAAACGCCAACTGTTAGAAGAAGTTCAAAGCATTTGTCCTGCGGATGTAACGGTTATGCAGGTGCGCCAAGGCCAAGCTAAAGGATTGGGACACGCTATATTGTGTGCTAAACCCATGGTAGGTGAGGAGCCGTTTGTGGTGTTGCTACCTGATGTATTGTTGGATGATGCAACTGCCGATTTGCGCAAAGAGAATCTTGCTAAAATGATGGCACGATTCTCTGAAACTGGCTTTAGCCAAATTATGGTTGAGCCAGTGCCGGAAGAAGATGTCTCGAAATATGGCGTGGTCGACTGCGGTGGGGTGACCTTGACGGCAGGAGAAAGCGCCCCTATGGCTGCGGTTGTCGAAAAGCCTGCGCTTGATGAGGCACCGTCTAATTTGGCTGTTGTGGGTCGCTATGTGCTTTCAGCTGATATATGGGCATTACTGGCTAAAACCCCGCCGGGTGCCGGTAACGAAATTCAGTTGACCGATGCGATTGCCATGTTAATGGCTCAAGAGACGGTTGAAGCATTCCATATGAGTGGTAAGTCACATGATTGTGGTGACAAACTGGGTTACATGAAGGCTTTTGTGCAATATGGGCTGCGTCATAAGACAGAAGGGGATGATTTTAGTCAGTGGCTAAAACAGGCGCTGAATCAGCGTTAAGTGACTCCTACAGACCATGATAGAGAAAGAGGATTACCATGACCAAGTTGAAAGCTGTTATTCCTGTCGCTGGTCTGGGTATGCGTATGCTGCCGGCAACCAAGGCGATCCCCAAAGAAATGTTGCCACTCGTCGATAAACCGTTAATTCAATACATCGTTAATGAATGCGTTGCCGCGGGCATTAAAGAAATCATACTCGTTACGCACTCTTCTAAAAACGCGATCGAAAACCATTTTGATACTTCTTTCGAGCTTGAAGCGATGCTTGAAGCCCGTGTCAAGCGGCAACTGTTGGAGGAAGTGCAGTCAATAACCCCGAAAGGTGTGACGTTGATGCATATCCGTCAGGGGCAACCGAAAGGCTTGGGGCATGCAGTCTTATGTGCAAAACCGCTGGTTGGAGATTCACCATTCGTTGTTGTATTGCCTGATGTGGTGCTTGATGATGCTAAAGCCGACCTTAAAAAAGATAATTTGGCACACATGATCGCACGCTTTGAGCAGTCCGGTCTAAGCCAAGTGCTGGTACAAGCGGCTGACGAAAATGTGTTACATGATTATTCGGTGGTTGAATGTGAGACTAATTCGCTAAGACCCGGTGAAAGTGCGCTTATGACCTCGATAATTGAGAAACCGGGTCGTGAAATTCAGTTACGTTCGAACTACTCTGCTGTAGGTCGTTATGTCCTATCTGCTGATATTTGGCCGATATTAGAGCAAACAGAACCCGGTGCTTGGGGAAGAATTCAACTGACAGATGCGATTGCAACCTTATTGAAGGTGAAGCCGGTCGAAGCAATGGAACTGGTAGGTGAATCGTATAACTGTGGTGAAAAGTTGGGCTATTTAAAAGCATTTGTTACGTATGGTCTGCGTCATCCAACCCAAGGAAAAGCGTTTCAACAGTGGGCTGAAAAAATTGCGTTCTGAATCGTTTATCTTTAAGTAAGTTTGATATTACCAGCGTACAGAGGACAGCACTCGAAGCGAGGTTGCGGTTTTCAAATTCTTAAGGGCTGGCCTTGCCAGAGGTACGGCGGCGATGCCAGCGATTGTGAGCGCACTTGAATAACTGGCTGGCAAAGCGATCATTACCCTCAGAACGAATGAAAAATGCTTTTCGCACCGGCGCTGTCGTAACAGAGATCTTAATCGCTCATACTGCCACAATAATTGTGGGGGTTCAGTAAGGTTGGTAATACTGAACAGAACTGGCAGCTCCATTCTGTATAAACAATGACAACTTCTGGGTGTTTACGCCACCATACGGCCATCGCATCACAGGTCAGGTGTGTCATCATCCGCCTGCTTATGATTACCCGTGACCATAAATCAATGACAACCGCTAAGTAAAGCTAGGCTTTGTACGTCGGCGGTAGATGTCACCTGCTAATTTTTGGTTAGGGCTGTCGGCGTAGACGCCAAGCATACCAACCGCAGTGGGCGGCACTGAGCGCTCGGCTTTGATGTTACACATCTACCTGATGTTTTTCGATAAAGACAGATTTTGTTTCGGACACTTCATTATTATGAAGCAGGCATTTTGGAGCATGGACAACTCTTCATATTTTTTAGTTGGTTAGCGCTTTAACTGGGCGATTTTATTAGGTATTTTCTATTCGCGTCCAGATTCAATGTGTTGTAGTTCGCTGTGGCAAGTATAAAACTGCGATTCTTACACGCTGATTTTGCGGGCAACTGTGGTCACGACAATACGTTCGGTCTGTTTAATAGGGGCTTGGCGAAATTCAGGGGCAGCTTGCAAGACTGTTTTTTGGTCAATACGGATTTTTCATGTGAGCGATCTCTGGTTAAGAGTGTAGTGGCACACTGAATTTGGCCACCTGAATAGAGGTGGTATCATCACCTCACAGTCAAAACAGGTGACATTATGACCGGACGTAACAGACGCA